>NZ_JBWYIQ010000022.1:0-48223 GCF_056779795.1 Acinetobacter sp. ANC_7682
CATGAGCCGCTTTATTATTGAATTCGGTGACCGCTTAAGCAATCACCTTTAAATTTATGAAAAGCAATTACACAAAATTATTTACAGGCTCTTTTAATTACGCATAAGGTAAAATATATTAATTTAACTTTAAACATTGAGATCCATTAATTAAATCTGGATCATTTTTTAAAAGATTTAAATATTCACTTTGCAACACAAAAGTTTTATTCAAAGTTGCATCATATCGTTTTGCTAATTCTTTTCTTTCCAAATGATTCTGATATTTTTTCAAAAATTTATTAATAATACACATTGAATCAATAGCATCCCCCGATATTAACCTGTAACTTGTAATGTCTTTCTTATAGTCTAACCCCCCCATATCATAAGTATTAAAAAGTGATTCAATTTCACTCAAAGCATATAAATATAAGTGATCGTTAACTTCCGAAGGGTTTTCTGAATTTTTATATGCAGCTCTATAAACAAAGCTTGCACTTTCTAAACTACTTGAAATAGCCATAATTTTTGTTTGTACTATTTGTTTATCTAACTCGTCTTCATCAATTGTATTTTTTTTAGCATTAGAGCAAGAAGAAAGAAGCAGAGAGCAAATTAATAGAGAGAAGATCTTTTTCATTAATACGTTCCATCAAATTTTTCAAATTCTTCTTTTCTAGGAGTTCTGTAGCCTTCTGAAACAGCAAAACTATGAGCTTGTTTATTCCATCTTTTTCCAAAAATCATCGTATACAATCTTTCACTAATCATAAAAGGACCACCATTTTTTAGAATTTGCCCGGCTTTACCGACATATTCTGCTTTTGAAAACATACCATAGCCAGCTGGCGTAAGCTGAATGATATCTTCCTTATTTTTATAATGAGCAGCAATTCGAATTTTGAATGTATCTTTTAATAATTCAGTGGCTGCTATCAGTGCTTTGTCTTTACTAACCTTAGTAATATATGTAGCAAATTTGAGATACATCATTGTGTGAAAATATTCAGTATAAATAAATCCAGGTGTATCTTTCTCAATTTGCCTTAAATCAAACTCCAAGCCGAATCTTAAAGCCATATCATACTCAAAAGGTTGTCGTCTCTTAATATGATCCCAAAGATGCTGTGGAATACAAAAAGTATAAGGTACTATTTGTTTCACTTTAATTAAGTTTTGCCAACCTTCACATGCTGTAAGAAACCCATCATCAGCTCGGCACATATTGACTGTTCCTTTTAAATCAATTCGTTCCGCTGCTTGAGCCTGAATAGGAGTTTTATCGTAATTGCTATGATAGATTAAGCGACCAGTATCACTCATTTTTTCTCCTAGTATTATTTATAAGGGATCTAATGTCTTCGACAAGTCCAACGTTATAAGTTCAATAGCTTCTGGTTGATACTCGCTTTCGTAAATCGCTGTCATGCCGTGTTCATCTGTATAGCCTTGAACTAATAATTCCCCTGATTCTTTGCTATAAAGTTCATACAACATATCTGAAAGTAATTCCTGAGAATCTTCATCTATAATTTTGAACTGAATTTTATGGATTTCTTTCGCAGTATCTTCAACTAAATTACTCATGAGAGGTGTGGTTTTTGTTGAGATACTAGAAGTAGAACTAGCTCCACCGCTTGTGCCAACAACATGAACTTGTTTAGGCATTAAAGTAGCACCACACGTGAACTTATCACCGACATAAGCGACTGCTTTACCATCAAAAATCACATGGTCATTGCTTTTAATCAAAGTGGACCAGGTTTTGCATTTAGGGCAAGCAAAACCATCTCCCGCACGAAGAAATAGGTTTCCCATTTGAGAACTTCGAGATTGAGTGGATAACACTGTTCCACCGTGGCTTGTGGTAGAGCCATGAATGCCAAAACCTTTAGACATTCTTTGATCCCCCAATTATAGAAATCATGAAATCTTTGGGTAAAGCGGCATCATGATACAAACGTAAGACATGAGCGGTTATTGGACTATCGATAATTTCATCACCATTTTCTAATGGTGAGCCAATAAGTGCTGCGGATCGATTATGAACAGTGATGGCACTACCAGCACCAGAGATAATTTTTGCTGTTGAACCATCAGTATATATCGCTTCATCGCCTACTAAAGCTAAAGAAATACCTTTGACCTTATAGGTATCAGTAGATGCTCTTACTAAACCACCTTTTTTCGTTTTAGAACCATTAAATGCAGCATAAAATTTGGTATACGCCTTATTACTCCAATAGAGTTGCTCTGCTTGGTGAATCTTTTGAATATCATCTTGGGAAAGCTTTTTTAGCTGCTCTTCTGGCAGTTCATGCAAAAAAATAGGGCTAGTCATGCTAGATCCAATTATTCTAATTTAATAAAGAATAACAAAATACAGAATGAAGAAAAATTTAAAAATGTAATCGCACATTATCAAGAATAGTGATCATTATACATATGGGCGTTAAACGAAGTCTGATCATTTTTTATGTCAACTCAGTTCAAACCAATGTATGTTTTTAAATGAAACTGCAATTTTAAAACACGGACTTATAACAAAGTTAGATGCCATCAATCTGCTATAATGTGCCCAATCTTTTTTAAGTAAAAATTAGGACGTATTATGCGTATTGACCAGCGTGCATTAGACCAGTTACGTGACGTTAAAATTACTCGAAACTATACACGTTATGCAGAAGGTTCAGTTTTAGTTGAATTTGGTCATACCAAAGTTCTTTGTACTGCCAGTGTTGATAATTCAGTACCGCGCTTCTTGAAAGGAAAAGGCCAAGGTTGGGTGACTGCTGAATATGGCATGTTGCCACGTTCAACCCATACACGCAGTGACCGTGAGGCAGCTCGTGGTAAACAAAGTGGACGTACTCAAGAAATTCAACGCTTAATCGGTCGTAGCTTACGTGCTATGGTGGATTTGAAGAAATTGGGTGAAAACACGATTACAATCGACTGTGATGTTATTCAAGCCGATGGTGGTACACGTACAGCGTCTATTACAGGTGCTGCTGTAGCCTTGATTGATGCTATGAATTCATTACTTGAGAAAAAGAAAATCAAACAAGATCCACTCAAAGGTTTGGTGGCTGCAATTTCTGTTGGTATTTATCAAGACGAAGTACTACTCGACTTATGTTATGAAGAAGATTCAAACTGCCAAACAGACTTGAATGTGGTGATGACTCAGGCAGGTGAGTTTATTGAAATTCAAGGTACTGCAGAAGATAAACCGTTCACGCGTTCGCAATGTAACGCAATGCTTGAAATGGCTGAGAAAGGCATTCAAGAGTTAATTCAAAAGCAACAACAAGCACTAGGTTGGTAATTCGCATCTGATAGCATGCGTTAATTGCAAAAAAGCACCTTGATAGAGGTGCTTTTTTTATTTCATAGATTTGCAATTGAAGTTTCATTACAGCGTCACGAAAAAAGCGTATCACTGAGTTCGCATAAAACGAGAAGGATAGCTACATGCGAGCTTATTTTTTTATATTCATTCTTACACCGAGTATTTTGTTAACAGCTTGTGGGGGAGATGATGATCACCAAACATCCAAACCGCAACCTTCAGATCCAAGCTGTGAAATCCAATGTGCTCCATAACCATAATAAGAATAAAAACAGGATAAATATATGAACCGTCGTGACTTTATTTTAAATTCGACCAAGACATTATTGGGTGCATCTGCATTAGCGAGTTTTCCGTTGAGTATTCAAAAAGCTTTAGCAATTGATGCAAAAGTGGAAACTGGCACTATTCAAGATGTGAAACATGTGGTGATTTTGACTCAAGAAAATCGTTCTTTTGATAACTATTTTGGAACATTCAAAGGAGTACGTGGTTTTGGTGATAGATTCACCATTCCATTGAGTGGTAAAAGAGCGGTGTGGGCACAGTATGACGCCAACAAAAATAAAATTTTGCCTTATCACCTAGACAGTTCATTGGGCAATGCTCAACGTGTTTCGGGCACACCTCATTCATGGAAGGATGGTCAAGCTGCTTGGGATTGTGGGCGTATGGGCAATTGGGTGGAACATAAACAACCTCAATCCATGGGTTATTTTAAGAAACAAGAGCTCGAGTTCCAGTTTGCACTAGCGGAAGCATTTACTTTATGTGATGCCTATCATTGCGCTATGCACGCGGGAACTAATCCTAATCGTAAATTTATTTGGACGGGGACCAATGGGCCAACTGCTGCAGGTGTCGCGAGTGTAGTCAATGAGTTTGATAGTATTGGTTCATCAATGATTGGTTACGACTGGACCACATATCCTGAACGCTTACAGCAAGCTGGGATCAGTTGGAAGGTTTATCAAAATATGCCCGATAATTTTACGGATAATCCTTTGGCGGGATTTAAGCAATATCGCAAAGCCAATGAATTATCTGGTAAGCCGGTTAGCCATGCCAATATTTTGTCGCCTGAATATGATGAGCGTATTGATCAACGACAACCTCTCTATAAGGGGATTGCCAATACGATGCCTAAGGACGGCGGTTTATTAGGACAATTTAAACAAGATATCTTAGACGGTAAATTGCCACAGGTGAGCTGGGTGGTGGCACCAGCAGCGTATAGTGAACATCCGGGACCATCAAGTCCTGTTCAAGGTGCGTGGTACATCCAAGAACTGTTAAACACTTTAACGGCAGATCCAGAGTTATGGAGTCAGACGGTTTTACTGGTCAATTTTGATGAAAATGATGGTTTCTTTGATCATGTACCATCGCCGTCTGCACCATCAAGAGAAATCAATGAAGCAGGTGATATCGTTAAAGTTCATGGTAAAACCACGTTATCAGAACAAGAGATATCATATGAATATTTCAATCACCCACGTGTATCAGGTTCGACAGCACAGCCTGAATTAAAATTTAAAAATGGTAAGAATGAAAACTTCTGGCATGGTGTGTATGGTCCAGGAGTGCGTGTTCCTATGTATATCATTTCACCATGGAGTCGTGGGGGATGGGTCAACTCTCAGGTATTTGATCATACTTCAATTATTCAATTTCTTGAGCAACGTTTTGGTGTAAAAGAGCCCAATATTAGCCCTTATCGTAGAGCAGTCTGTGGTGATCTTACGTCGGCATTTGACTTTAAGACACCTAACCTCAATGTACTGCCAACACTCCATGGGCAAAGAACCAAACAAGAAGCTGACAATACGCGTCGTTCGCAAGAGCAACTCAGCAAGGTTCCAGTCCCATCAAATCAACAATTTCCTGTGCAAGAATCTGGAATACGTCATTCTCGAGCATTACCTTATTTATTACATACCAGCACGCGCGTACAGGTTGCAACCCGAAACATACAATTGATTTTTGCAAATGGTGGAGAACAAGGTGCGGTTTTCCATGTCTATGACAAACTAGATTTAAATGCCATTCCTCGACGTTTTATGGTGGAGGCAGGCAAACAGCTTGAGGATGTTTGGGAGCTAGTAGATGATCAATATGATCTTTGGGTACTTGGACCAAATGGTTATCATCGAGCATTCAAGGGAAATCTTCACCATCAAATTGAAAGAGATCATTTGCCAGAAATTCGAATTTGCTATGAAGCCTGTCAACCTAAAATAATTTTAAAAATACGGCATGATGGTGCTGAAGCCGTGGAGATGATGGTCAAGGACAATGCGTACTACAATCAAAAAATGTGGACTGTCAAAACTCAATCGAATGAGGCTGAACTTCATCTCGATTTAACGGAGTCTTGGGGATGGTATGATTTTAATGTTGTGATCGCCCAACAGCAGGGAGAGCAGGCTTATGAACGTCGTTTTGCTGGACGTATTGAAACAGGGCAGCATACATGTACTGATCCTATGATGGGATTATTGCAACCTAAATCTTAAACACGAAGTAAAAAAGCCGTGAATGTTCACGGCTTTTTTCAGAATTGAAAAATTCAGGTATTAAGACAGTCGAAATGAATTAGAGATCCAACCTTTCGGAAGATGGGGCATTATAAGCTCCTCAGGGCGATTTGGATCTTCATCCAGTTGCTTACCACCATAAATGACATCATTGATCTGTCCATTTTGATTTTGATATGTTAACCAAGGATAGGTTTTACCAAACCCAACAGGATCTTGGGTGTAATCACAAACACCATCTGGAAAAACTTTTTGTAATCGAGTCCATTGCTCATCTGTAAAGTTAATATTGGGGTAAAGACGACGTGTGAGTGGTTGGAGTTTACATTTATTGGCGTAGGTACTAATTTGATCACCTGCTACCATTCGCGGTGTTTTATAGACGGGTACACGAAGGTTATTGCAGAACCCAGATCTTCGAATCGTTCCTAATGTGATACATGAGTCGTTAAGATTTACTTTATTGCGTGTGAGTTTCTGTGGCAGAGGTAAATTGCTTGTATCATTTTTTACGCGATCCAACCATTGGTTCATATCATCGAAACTGATTTCTAAACATTTAAGATCGCCAATCATAATGGTATCACCTCCATACAGAAGCTGATTGTTATGATGTCCGTGTGCTTTGTCTAAACGTGCTCTAATCGCGAATGCTCGGTAAGCATCATGGAAGATCGCTGGATCTGGACCACGACAATCAATAATCGCCACTTGATCTAAATTATTGGCAACATTGATTAAACCAGTTCGATAAGCATTTTTTAAACCTTGCTCCGTGGCATATAACCGTTCGGGAATTGGATTAATATCAATATCAACTCCACCGAGGCGTTCATTTAATAAAACAAATTTTTCAGCATTAATCACACCATCAAATAAGGTTTGAAGCCCGTATTGCACACCGACATTATCAATTGGCAGGTTTGCAAACCCAACATTGCGTTGATTTTCGACGGGACTCCAAATTTGTCTAAGCTGTTGTGTATTTGGATCAACTTCAGTTGGATTTCTGAGACCCAACAAATTTACAGCAGCCTCTTGAATTGAACAGCGTGTCCCATTCGGATTTGAGGTGGCATTGTACAGTTGTGTTTCTGATATTCCACTACAAATTGTATTTGGTCGAGCAACATCGAATTGCGCAAGTTCACTGACATAACCATTAATCTCAGAAATATGACCTTGAATATGGTTAATTTGATGAGGGAGGAAAGAGCGGCCTTCTGCTGTTTTAAAATAATTGATCATAATATGATAATCAGCAAACTGAGACGCTGTACTCCATGCATCAGGGAAGGAGCACGTTACTAACAAACCTTGGTATACACCTGGATAAGCGTTAGCTACCCATTGAGATGCGAGCGCGCCACCTGAGCAGCCTTGTCCAATCGTGTAGTCTAAAGTGCCGTATTGTTCGATAAAACGTTCTTTGGCCATAATGATTGATTCAGCTTGAACCGCCAAATTACAGTTATGTCCACTGTTGGATAGCGCCGTAGACATGACGCCATAACCTTTGCCCAAAGCCTTGATGGTAATATCTGGCAAAATAGAACTTGATGTCGCAACCACGGTAGGCGCGGTTGCAGACTGATAATCATTTCCGCAACTTTGCCCATGGGTTACTAACAGCTTATTATTAAATTGGGGTTGTGGATTCAGCGCAGTCCAAGGCTGATTAGGATTAAACAATACAGCAAACCGATATTCATCACGATTTTGATAGCCGACCTCCTCTCGAATGATAAATGGTACTTCTACGCCTGTATCGGTCTTAATTTTGGAAATCAGGCCCGCCGAAGGTGGTTTCTCAGGATTATAGGTTTGTAAAGTTCCGACTAAATTCCGATAGTAGTAATTATATTGAACGGGTTTACGACAAAATAAATCAGTCGAGCCGTTGGTACAGGTCCATGGATTAATTTGAGGTCCAGATAAAAGAGGACCTGTGGTACTGAAATTTTTTAAATATAAATTTTGAATTGCGTTTGGTGTTTCAATTTTTAGTAGATTTTCCCCTAACTGTAATCCATCTAATAGCACTCTATTTTGAGCATTGGAAAAGCGAGATTTGATGTCCTGCCCATTTAAATGAATGCTTATATTTGCGTCATTAAAATTAATCGATGGGTCTAATTCGATCAATACATCATTATCTGTCACAAGATCGGAGCGAGTTGATAAAACAGTTACGAATTCTTTTTCAAGTTTATTCGTTGGATTGTCAGGATCAGTTGGATTGGTCGGAGTTGGCTGTGATCCATTACCACCGCCTGAATTTCCCCCAGATTCGCTGGAGCTTTTACAACCGACGAGTAAGCTGCTACTAATCGCGACGCTTAAAAGCGTATAGATCATTTGCGTTTTCATGTGATTTCCCTAATGTACAACATGGTGGATGCAATCGATCCGATGACTGCATTTCTTTTTATTTATTCACTGACATTCAGCATGTCTATGCGTTGACACCCTCCTATTATTTAGACAATGCGAACTCATGGGTTTAATTGTATTTATTGGCTTCACTATGAATGAAAATTAGGCAGCATGTCCATGACATAAAATTAAATAATTGTAAAATTAAGGCAAATAAATAATTGAAATTTAATGATTTACTTTGCATTCTATAGTCATATTATGATTTTTATTAAAAAAATAATCTGAAAGTGTGAAAGGTATCAACTAGGACAATATAAATTCAAATTTTTTTGTGTTCTTGCGATAAATTTGATGTAGCATCACAGTTTTAAGCAAATAAAAAAGGAGCAAAGCCCCTTTTTTATTGAGAGATAGGATTTAATCAATTAAGCGTTAAAGCGCATAGATAAATCGATGGCTTTTACATCTTTAGTAAGTACACCCATTGAAATAAAGTCGACGCCTGAAGTAGCAACTTCACGTAAGTTCTCGATGGTAATATTACCTGAAGCTTCTAATTTACAACGACCAGCCACATGCTTGACTGCATCAATCATTTGTTGTTGGCTGAAATTGTCCAACATGACGATATCGGCACCAGCATCTAAAGCTTGGTTTAACTCATCCCAAGTTTCAACTTCGACTTCCACAGGTTTACCAGGTGCAATGGCATGCGCTTTGTCGATTGCTTGCTGAATGCCACCTGCAGCCATAATATGGTTTTCTTTAATTAAAAAAGCATCGAATAAACCTAAACGATGGTTTTGACCACCACCTACACCCACTGCATATTTTTGCGCAATACGTAAGCCAGGTAATGTTTTACGTGTATCCAGTAGTTTGGTATTTAAACCTTCTAAATGTTTCACATACTCAGCCGTTTTTGTAGCAACAGCAGAAAGGGTTTGTACAAAATTAAGTGCTGGGCGTTCAACGGTTAACAGACTGCGTGCTGAGCCTGCAAGTTTTAAAAATGCCTCATTGGCTTGAACTTCATCGCCATCTTGCTTTAACCAAATCACATCAACGCTTGGATCATAGGCTTTAATTAAAGCATTCACCCACGGTTGCCCTGCAAGAATCATCGTTTCGCGACTGATAATGGTTGCTATTGCTTGTTCATCTTCAGGTGTCAGCAATGCGGTGATATCACGTTCACCAATATCTTCTTGCAATGCTTGTTGGATATTGATTTGAATTGATTGTTCAAGCAAAGATTGCGGTATGCTCATAAAATCCCTATTGTAGGCACCAGAAAAATGAGCAATATATTACCATTGCACCTCAAGTAATGGTGCTGTTTTTTTCGTCCAAGTCTTTTCAAAGATGAGCGTGGATGAATTGTCATAAGTTGCAAACACGGATTGAGATCACACATGTCGAATGTACCCAAGCTTCAAGTGGTAGATGGTGTATTACAAGGTGCAAGATTTATTGCTTCACCAAATTTTAATCAAAGACCAGACCATACTGACATTCAACTGGTGGTCATCCACAATATTAGCTTACCGCCCTCACAGTTTGGAGGAGGCTATATTGAGCAGTTTTTCCAAAATAAATTAGATTGGGATGCACACCCTTATTTTAAAACCATTGAAGGGATGCAGGTCTCAGCACACTTATTGATTTTAAGGTCAGGCGAAATTTTACAGTTTGTTAATTTTAAAGACCGTGCTTGGCATGCAGGACGCTCTACGTACATGGCAAATCCAGAATGCAATGATTATTCGATTGGCATTGAACTCGAGGGTAGTGATGATCAAGATTTTACGGAACAACAATATCAAGCTTTAGTTGAGGTCGTGGCAACACTTCAACACGCTTATCCTAAAATTAAAAGTCATATCGCAGGGCATTCAGATATTGCACCTGGACGAAAGACCGATCCAGGACCGCATTTTCAATGGTGTTATTTTAGAGATCAATTAAAACAACGAAAAATATGATGCTTTGTCGAATGAAATAACAATTTAAAAGCGAAGTTTTATTACAATATCGTCAATCTTTTAAAGTGGTGAATATGATGGCGCTTTGGCGATCCACCTTTATTGTGAGTGCAATGACCATGTTGTCTCGTGTCATGGGGCTTATTCGAGACATGGTGCTGTTAAATGTGTTTGGGGCAGGGAAAGACTTCGATACTTTTGTCGTAGCGTTCCGTATTCCCAACTTTTTTAGGCGTCTTTTTGCCGAAGGTGCATTTTCCCAAGCATTTATTCCTGTTCTCACAGAATATAAAACCACCAAACTCCATGCTGAAGTTCAGATCTTAATTAGTCGGGTATTTGGATGTTTGCTTACCGTAATGACGGCATTAACTTTGCTGTGTATGATTGTTGCACCTGCGATATTGTATGTTTATGCGCCAGGATTTCATGCCGATGCAGCCAAATTTGATTTATCAGTCGACTTATTCCGTCTCACCATTCCCTACCTGATGTTTATGTCGCTGACGGCATTTGCCAGCAGTATCTTAAACAGCTATGGCTCGTTCACCACACCTGCATTTGCGCCAGTATTGTTGAATATTGCAATGATTGCAGGGGCTTTGTGGCTGTCACCATATATGGAAACACCCATTATGGCATTGGGTTGGGCAGTGGTGTTTGCTGGCATTTTGCAATTAGCCCTACAAATTCCGGAGCTTTGGCGCAAAAAACTCCTGATTCCACCCAAAGTTGATTTTAAGCACGAAGGTGTCGAGCGTATTTTAAAATTAATGTTGCCTGCACTGTTTGGGGTTTCAGTCACACAAATTAATTTGCTGCTCAATACCATTTGGGCGTCTTTTATGCAAAATGGTTCTGTGTCATGGCTTTATACAGCAGAACGGATGACCGAATTGCCTTTAGGCTTAATTGGTGTAGCCATCGGAACGGTGATTCTGCCTGCACTCTCTGCGCGTAAAGCTGAACAGGATCAAACTAAATTTAAGGCTATGTTAGATTGGGCTGCACGTGTCATCGTATTTGCTGGTATCCCAGCCAGTATCGCTTTATTTATGTTGTCTACACCGATTATTCAAGCGCTGTTCCAACACGGTGCTTTTGATGCACGAGCGACAGAAATGACCGCTTTGGCATTACAATGTATGAGTGGTGGTGTTTTGGCATTTATGTTGATTAAAGTCTTTGCTCCTGGATTTTATGCGATTCAAGATACCAAAACCCCAGTACGTGTTGGCCTAATGGCTGTTGCAGCCAACGCCATCCTCAATGTGGTTTTTATTGGTATCTTCAAATGGATGGGCTGGGAGGAACTCCATATGGCATTGGCGTTGTCATCTACAGGTTCTGCTTTAGTCAATGCAGGGATGCTATATTTCTATTTACACAAGCGTGAAATATTCCGATTTGGTCCGCACTGGAAAAAGTTATTTTTCCAATTTATGGTGGGCAACGCCGTGATGATCGCAGCCCTATGGTATGGCCTAAGCTGGTATAACCCAGATGTAGCACCGTGGATTCGTGTATTTGAAGTGCTTGCTCTTTGTGTATTGGGTGCGGTTGCCTATGTAATGGGTTTATTTGCGACTGGCTTTAGACCAAGACAGTTAAAACACGGCTAATGCTTCAAACAGACTCTCAATAAAAACATAAAAAAACATCGCTTCCGCGATGTTTTTTTTATAAGTCATGTGAACCTTAAGGCAAAACTTTTAAAAGTTCGACATCAAAGATTAAGGTGCTGTTCGGCTCAATCGCATCGCCCGAACCGATCTCACCATAGGCCAAATCAGCAGGAATAAAGAAGCGGTATTTAGCACCTTCCTTCATGAGTTGTAAGCCTTCAGTCCAACCCGGAATGACTTGACTCACTTGGAATTCAACCGTTTGATTACGCGCGATCGAACTATCGAATACTGTGCCATCGATCAAACGCCCTTCATAATGAACTTTCACTTTTGACGTCGCTTTAGGTGTTTTGCCTTGACCTTGCTGAATCACTTGATATTGCAGCCCTGTTGGTCGTGTGACAATGCCTGCTTTTTTGGCATTTTCTTGTAAAAATTGCTGCCCAGATTTTAAATTTTCTGCAGCTAATTTTTGAAATTCAATCAGCTGTTTCGATTCGCTTTGCTTTTTGTATTTGGTTAAAGCCTGCGCCATTTCTTGATCGGTTAAACTCGATTTTTGACCGGTTGAGCCTTGTTTCAATCCTTCAATAAAAGCATCCAAATTAATATCTTTTAATGTATCCGCATTAGTGCGTCCCATCACATAGCCATAGCTATATCCGAGCTGATCTTTTTCAGTACTTTTATTGCTAATGTTTGCCGCAAATGAGGCAGAGCTGAGGATCAGCAGACTGCTTAATATAGAGATTTTTTTCATCATTCAAATCCAAAAAAGGAGAGCTGAAGGCTCTCCTTTTGATTAACTTATTTGACTTCGATTAATTCAACATCAAAAATGAGTGTGCTGTTTGGTGGAATCGTACCAGGAACACCCTGTTCACCATAAGCCAGATTTGATGGAATATATAAGGTTGCTTTACCGCCTTCCTTCATCAATTGTAGGCCTTCGGTCCAACCAGGGATGACCTGATTCAACGGAAATTCAATCGGTTCACCACGTTCAACCGAGCTATCAAAGACTTTGCCATCAAGTAATTTACCGGTGTAATGCACTTTAACCACGGAGTTTGCAGCAGGTTGTTTGCCTGTACCTTCTTTGCTGACGAGATACTGCAAACCAGAAGCAGTTGTTTTAACATTCGGTTTTTTTGCATTTTCAGCCAGGAAGCTATTGCTTTGTGCATTGGCAGCTTTAGAGTCTTCGACTTTCTTTTCTTCTAATTCTTTTTGTAAAGCCACATAAGCAGTTTGTAGTTCTTCATCGGTATAGGCACGTTCTTTTTTAGCATGCGCTTCACGGACACCGACAATAAACGGATCAATGGCAACTTCAGGAGGAGTTTGGCTGGCAACTTCATAACCCAGTGCATAACTGATTTTATCAATCGGTTTTGCATCAGCAGTCATGCTAGAAACTGTCGCAGATGTTGGATGTTGACTTGCATAATAAACAGGGACGAGCGCAGCACCGCCTAAAACGACAGCAACAGCGATGGGTAAAGCTTTACTCATGAGATTTCCAATTTTTTTCAATTATATGTGCGACAATCTAAAATCGCGGAACCAAAACAGCATAGCGTCAATTCACTTTCAGCGATATAGAATTTCAATGAAATCAACAAAATTTCACAAATATAAAGTATTTGATCGGCATAAAAAAAGCCTGAATAGATCAGGCTTTGATTCAACAATAATTAATCATTGTCCTTTGATGCTTTATATGCATACGCATAGTTATAGCCATATCCGTAACCATAACCATAACCGCCAGCACTACGTTGAATGTCATTTAAAATAAAGCCATTTACTTTCACACCGGCTTGTTCGAAACGATTGACTGTGATTTCGAGTTCTTTCATTTGTGTCTTTGCATAGCGAGCAATGACCAGATTTACACCTGCATATTGCGAAATGATAATACCGTCAGTCACGGCAAGTATAGGTGGCGTGTCAATGATCACATGATCAAACTGTGTTGAAAGCTGTTCAAGCAACTGTTTGAATTTTTCAGAACTCAACATCTCAGATGGATTGCTCGGACTCTTACCACGAGTGATCACACTTAAACCAGAGACTTCAGTGTCTCGAATAATATTTTGTAGAGAGTGCTGATCAGTCATGTAATCAGTCAAACCTGGCTGTGTTTCAATATTGAAATATTTGTGTAGATAACCACGACGTAAGTCAGCATCAATAATCAACACACGTTTGTCGGCTTGCGCTAATATCGTGGCTAAATTGGTTGAAATAAATGATTTACCCACTTCAGGTGCAGGACCAGAAATCATAATCACATTATTTCGAGCTGAACTCAGCGCAAAATGAATCGCCGTGCGCATACTGCGTAAACTTTCAATCGCAATATCATCGCTATTCTTAATCGCCAGAATTGGGATTTTCTTATGCTTTTTCAGCATCTTAATTCGGCTTTCTTGTACTGGCGAACGCGGTACTGTTGCATAAACCGGTAGATCTAATTCATTTTCAATTTGACTAGAATCTTTGATGCCTGAACGCATCATATTACGTAACAGCGCCAGAAGTGTCCCGAGGAAACCGCCAACAAATATCGATAACACTAAAACAATCAGTTTCTTGGGTTTAATTGGTTCAATTGGTTCTACGGCCGTATCAACAATACGAACATTGCCAATCTCCCCCGCTTTCGCAATACGAAGTTGTTGGTACGAATTCAGCAAAGCTGTATACAACTGTTGTTTGACTTCAACTTCACGGAATAACTGTAGATAGCGACGTTGCAAGTCTGGGAGTTGTTTTAAGGTGCCATCCAATTCATTGATTTTTTTATTGATCGCACCAAGTTGAGCGTTCATTTGTTGCATGATTGGATGTTCATTGGTGTATTTCGCACCCGCTTCAGCCACTTTTTGCTCAAGTTCAGCTTTTTGTGTTTCTAAAGCAACGCTTTGTGTTAAATACAATTCAGATTCTTTGGTGACATCAACCGTATTAAAGCCTTGACGGAATTTGTTAAATTCACGTTCGGCGACATCCAGTTGTTGTTTTAGTTCTGGGAGTTGTTCATCCAAGAATTTCAATGTTTGAGCTGTTTCAGCAGAACGTCGTTCTACATTTTGCTGACTATACGCATTTAAAATCGTATTCAGGACTTTTGTAATGTGCTCTTTATCTTGACCTTGATAGTTTAGCCCTAGAACTCCAGTCATTTTCCCTTTTTCAGCCACTGAATAGTTGGCCAAAAGTGATTTCATCGCAGCTGGTAAAGATTGTTTGGTGATGAGATAGCCGTCATTCAATTGATCTTGTGTGCGAATCTCAACTTTCCATACGCCATCACGGGTAGAGCTTTGATTGAGTTGGTTTACTGAACCTTTTAGCACCACTTCTTCGGTTTTTATATCCGTCAGGGTAAATTGTTTCTCAGTAAAATTAAGTGCCAATGCACGGTCACGAAATTTCTGAGGAACATGGAAATGGGGAATCGCAAAAGATTGTTCGTCATCGTTAAAAATTACAGATTGACGTGAATAGTTGGTCGAATAGTCATGTGGTGCAAACAACCGATCGAAAAATGAGTTTTGAGTTCCTTTAATTTTCAAATCAAGATTCAATTGATTGATCACTGAGCCGAGGACTAATCGAGATTTCAGGATTTCAATTTCTGCTTGAGCAGGTTGTTTCTGCTCAATCATACTTGATAGATCACCCAAAAGTGCTGCAGAGGCACCTTTGCTTTCTTCAACTTGAACCAAAGCATCTACAGAATAAGTATCTGGTGTTGTACGTAAGTAGAGTAGGGCACAGACCAGACTCAAAATCACACATAAGGCAATCAATTTCCATTGTGCGATTAATGAAAAAAATAATTCTTTTAAATCAATTGTATCTTCGGTATTCGCGGTTTGACTCATAATCTTTATTCAAAATATTAAAGGTGTTTTTTCCAATCAGCGATACAATTCTGAATCAACTGACAGGTGTCATTAAAGAATGCTTGATCGTGTTGATAGGGATCCGCAATATTTTTTTCACGCCAGTGCCCCAAGCGAAAGGTTTTTCCTTTTGCGTATGGCCATGTTTGTTCGATATGCTTCTGTTGGTTCTTGCTCATGACAAGAATCAAATCCGCATTTTTGACCAATTCAGCATTCAGTTTACGCGCCACATGATCTTGCATATTTATACCGAAGTTTTGCATACATTGTAATGCTTTATCATCTGCTGGATGGCCAACTAGACCAGAAATACCAGCAGAGTGAATTTTTCGATCAGGGTATGCATCTTTTAGGAAATACTCTGCCATGGGGCTTCGACAGATATTTCCAATACAGACCACTAAGATATTTTTAAAATTCATTAATTCCCCAAACGATCTAAATTATATAAAGCATTGGAGAAAGGAATCACCTGGTTAACTATACGTTGCCAGCGCGTTAGACCCGTTGCATCGACATAAACAATATCATTACTTTGCATTTTAAACTGATTGGCGAGACCAAAATTAGCAATGCTAGACAGATCCATATGGAAGATTTCAGTCATCGGTGAGTCACTTTGACTTCTAACGACGTAAATTTTACTGCTGCTTGCTGACAATGGATTCAGGCCTAAGCTTTCCCCAATCACATCACTCAAAGTCATGCCTTGATCACGCATCGGCAGGGACTGGTTTTTACCTGACTCACCCATGACATAGATTTTTTGGTTTTCGCGAGAGTTGACATAAATCGTATCGTTAGCTTGCACCAAAAGATTGTGTAGCGAAAACCCTGCTTTCTCAAGTTCAATCGAATTTAAATTATAAGTTTGACCATTTCGAACGAGGCTAATCGATGTATTCGCACCAAATTGTGTGTTGACGCCACCAGCTAAGCCAAGCGCCGTATAGATACTGGTGGGTTGATCATTTAGTGTATATTGACCACCTTTCATGACATTGCCCTGTACTGAATAACGTTGACCTTGGTAAGACAAAACTCGAGCGATGACATCAGGTGTTTTTAAATAACGGGCAAGTAACTGACGAAGTTCTTGATTCACTTGATCTAAACTTTTGCCAGCCGCTTTATAACGTCCAATAATCGGAAATTGAATATACCCACGAGAGTCGATTTGATAGCCGTTAGATTTAATGGCTTCTTCATTATTAATGGTATTGGTGGGCGGTGTAATTTCTGGATATGCCCATAGATAAATGGATAATACGTCACCAGCACTGAGTAGATATTGTTTTTGATTTTGTAGAAACAAATGTCCCAAATCTTGGTGAACATTGACTTGTGCAGGTTGAACAGCAACAAGGGACTCTTGAGTGAGTTTGATGACATTGACTTGAGTGCCCAAATCCGTCTGAAAAACACCTTCTTCAGGTAAGTCATAGGTTTGAAGACCTGAGGTAACAGCACATCCTGTAAAGCTTAAACTTAATGCCAACAGCAAACTATAACGATAGTGACTCACTCGTATTCCTATATTGTATACATTTATGATTATTCAAAAATTAATCTTAACTTAACTATATAAAGTTAAGCGATATTTTATACTAAATATAACAATAAATATATCTTACTCTAGTTATCTTTATGTTTTAAATGCAGAAAGTATAACTTGTCTGACTTAAAGAGGTATAATAAGAGTAATTTTTATCAAACTATTAATGATGTAGAATATCCATTTTAGAGCATATATAAGGCTTCAGAGATGTATGATCTCTATAATCTAAAAATTGCCATTATCGGATTGGGTTACGTCGGTTTACCGCTCGCTGTTGAGTTTGGTAAAAAAGTTCCTGTCGTGGGCTTTGATATCCATCAAAAACGCATTGATGAGTTGCGTAAGGGGCATGACCATACATTAGAGGTTTCATCAGAAGAGTTAGCGCAGTCTACGCAGTTGATTTATAGTGCGAATTTAGAAGATCTAAAAGACTGTAATTTATATATTGTCACAGTGCCAACACCAATTGATGAATATAAACAGCCAGATCTTATCCCACTTGTTAAAGCATCGCAAAGTATTGGGCAAGTTCTGAAAAAAGGCGATGTGGTGGTCTATGAATCTACGGTATACCCAGGTGCGACAGAAGAAATCTGTATTCCTGAACTAGAAAAAGCATCAGGTCTTAAATTTAACCAAGACTTCTTTGCAGGTTATAGTCCTGAGCGTATTAACCCAGGTGATAAATTGCACCGTGTCACCAATATTTTAAAAATCACTTCAGGTTCAACGCCAGAAGTCGCTGACTTTGTCGATGAAGTTTATAACTTGATTATTGAAGCTGGTACCCATAAAGCAGCGAGTATCAAAGTCGCTGAAGCAGCTAAAGTGATTGAAAACACCCAACGTGACGTGAACATCGCGCTGATCAATGAGCTTGCAGTGATCTTTAATAAAATGGGCATTGATACCGAAGCGGTGCTGCAAGCGGCTGGCACGAAATGGAATTTCTTACCTTTCCGTCCGGGTCTAGTGGGTGGTCACTGTATCGGTGTGGATCCGTACTATTTAACCCATAAAGCCCAAGCGATTGGCTATCATCCTGAAATTATTTTGGCAGGTCGTCGTCTCAATGATGGCATGGGTGCGTATGTGGTGACTCAGCTTGTGAAAGCTATGCTAAAAAAACGCATTCAGGTGGAAGATGCCAAAGTCCTGATTTTGGGTCTCAGCTTTAAAGAAAACTGCCCCGATATTCGCAATACCCGCATCATTGATATCGTGAATGAACTCAAAGAATATCATATTGATGCCGATGTCTATGACCCATGGATTGATGCTCAAGAAGCTAAGCATGAATATGGCATTCAGCCAATTTCGACTTTAGAAAATGGCAAATATGATGCCGTGATTTTAGCCGTGGCACATGAACAGTTTAAAGCCATGGGTGCGAAAGCTATCCGTGCTTTGGGTAAATCTGAGCATGTACTGTATGATTTGAAATACGTGTTATCTCAAGCTGAATCTGACCTTCGTTTATAATAGGACATACCCATAATGAATCAATATCAACAGGTATGTGAAAACCTCAAAGCTGTACCTAAAACATGGCTCGTCACTGGCGTTGCAGGTTTTATCGGCTCAAACCTTTTAGAAACTTTACTTAAGCTCAATCAAACAGTGGTGGGCTTAGATAACTTTGCCACAGGTCATCAGCACAATTTAGATGAAGTTCAAAGTTTAGTAACTGCTGAGCAGTGGGCGAAATTTAGCTTTATTGAAGGTGATATTCGTCAGTTTGAAGATTGCCAAAAAGCCTGTGCAGGTGTGGATTATGTCTTGCATGAAGCGGCACTCGGTTCAGTGCCACGCTCCATTGCAGACCCGATCACCACCAATGAAACCAATATCAGTGGTTTCCTCAATATGCTGACTGCGGCACGTGATGCTGGTGTAGCAAGCTTTACTTATGCAGCGAGTAGCTCAACCTATGGTGATCATCCTGCATTGCCAAAAGTGGAAGAGAACATAGGTAATCCATTGTCGCCATATGCTGTGACCAAATATGTCAATGAACTATATGCCGATGTGTTTGCCCGTAGCTATGGTTTTAAAGCCATTGGCCTGCGTTACTTTAATGTGTTTGGCCAACGCCAAGATCCAAATGGGGCCTATGCGGCGGTGATTCCAAAATGGACAGCTTCAATGATCAATGGTGAAGATGTCTTTATTAATGGCGATGGTGAAACCAGTCGTGATTTTTGTTTTATCGACAACACCGTGCAAGCCAATATTTTGGCGGCGACGGCATCGGATGAAGCCAAGAATCAGGTTTACAATGTAGCAGTCGGTGACCGTACGACATTGAATGAATTATACAATGCCATTCAAGTAGCACTTGCGGAAAATGATGTGCATTTTGAACGTGATCCGATGTACCGTGATTTCCGAGCAGGCGATGTACGTCATTCACAAGCGAGTATTGCCAAAATTCAGCAACATTTGGGTTATGTACCTGAGTTTAAAATCGCCGAAGGTATTCAACTGGCGATGCGTTGGTATGTGAACAACTTAAAATGATCTTGAGCAAATGATTGCGAAACTGTTTGCAAAATATCAGTCGATTGGGCTGATTACATTCAGTTTACTGACAGGTGCGATAATGACATTTATCGCACTTCCTGTTTTAACGCGCCTATATTCTGTTGCGGATTTTGGTGCATACGGGATTGCTTTAGCCATTGTCAGTGTTTTATCGACGGTGGCGAATTTACGTCTAGATCAAGCTTTATTGGTTGCTGAGGAGCAGGATAAAAAAAGCCTGATTTTTGAAGGGGCTGTATTCTCAACTATCACTGCGCTTGTCAGTGGTATTGTCATAAGCTTTATTTTAAATATTGAAATGGGGTGTGCGGTGGCGACAGGTGTGCTTGCCAATACCTTGATTCAAAGCCTATATAACTATCAATTTTCCGCGCATAAAGAATATTTTTGTGCAGGTTTAAATATTTTCCGCAGCGCGATTGTGGTGGTGGTGCAACTGTCTTTACCGCTTGTCATGCAAATCAGTTTGGTGAACAGTTATAACATCAGCTCGATTCTCATGATTGTGGCGGTGTTGGTTTATTTGCTGAAGTATCAACTGTATCAAGTCAGTTGGCAGGCATTTAAACATTACAAAGATTTCATTTATAGCAATACCCCACATGCCTTGCTGAATAGTTTTTCGCATAATTTGCCCTACTACGTGGTATCGCATTTTGTCGGTGTGCAGGCGATGGGTTTCTATGCCATTGTTGAGCGTACTTTGCGTGTGCCGATCAATCTGATTTCGCAAACCTTGCGTCAGTTCTTTATTCGTCAATTTAAAAACACAGATTCCAATCAAAATGCTTTGAAGGCAAGTGTGCTACTCAGTCTGGTTTCACTGCCTTTATTTGCAATGTTCTTTATCTTGCCTGAATCCCTGTATCTATGGATTTTTGGCAGTGAATGGGTCGGCATCTCAGCATATTTTCAAATTTTAGCCTTGGGCTATTGGGCGATTTTCTGTAATCCCCCTAGCTCAGCTTTTCTAATTGCCAAGCGCAACAGCCAAGTGTTATTTAAACTGCAAATCGTTGAACTGATCATCAAGTTTGCATTATTTGCAGGGCTATATGTTGTATTTGAGAATAAAATTTATATGCTGTTGGCGGTGCCTGTGGCACTGATCATCTATAACTTTGCCATTTTATATGTGGTGTGGAGAAACAAAAACTGATGTTTTTTAAACTGTTAAAACTGATGAATTGGTTCACTGCACAATGTCGTCAGCAATTTTATAATGTGGCTTTTGGCACCAAGTTTCGCTATTTCGGCAAAGGCTGTACCGTGGATATCAGTGGAAAAGTGAAGATCGGCAACAATGTTTATATTGGCGATCATGTCAGCTTAATTGTTGAAAATGGTGCGGTACTTGAGATTGCCGACAATAGTTTTATTGGTGAAAACTGTTATATCAAATGCTTTGGTGGCAAGGTTGTGATTGGCAATGATGTCAGCATCAATTCCAAGTCTTATATCAATGGCTGTGGCGGTATCACCATTGGTGATAACACCCGTATTGGTACGCAAAGCATTATTATTGCGAGTAATCATAAGTTCGGTGAGCCTGATATTTTGGTCAAAGATGCGATTACCAAACTTGGTGTCAGCCTTGGTGAAAACATTTGGCTGGGTGCACGCGTGACCGTGTTGGATGGCGTGAACATTCCAAGTAATAGCGTGATTGGTGCCTGTAGTTTGGTGTCTAAACCGCTTGATGATGTTGGAGTTTATGTCGGTAGTCCTGTCAAAAAAATCAAAGCGCTTTAAAACAAGGTTCACGTGACTTTCACACGCATATCTTCAAGCGCATTTTCAGCGTAAAATATCTAATGATTTTCCTCCTTTTAGAACCTGACATAGGTCATGTATATGGCATTTATTGTTTCTGCTTTTCGACAATTGTTTGATTTGGCTTATTTTATGGCTAAAGGCAGTGTGGCATATGCACGTAAAAAGGGTGTGAAAATCGGTGAAAACTGCCGAATTTATATTAAAAGTTGGGGCTCAGAACCGTTTTTAGTCTCTATAGGGGATCATGTCACGGTCACTTCAGGCGTGAAATTTATTACTCATGATGGCAGTACTTGTTTGGTCAAAGATGAACAAGGTAAACGCTATCAACGCTTTGCGCCAATTCAAGTGGGCTCGCATGTATTTATTGGGGTCAATAGCATTATTATGCCGGGCGTGAGCATTGGCTCGAATGTAGTCATCGGTGCAGGTTCGGTGGTCACTAAAGATATTCCTGATAACGCTGTGGCGATTGGTGTGCCGGCTAAAGTAGTGTCGAGCTTTGCTGATTATCACGCCAAAATTCAAAACACGTGTGTCAGTGATAGCGACTTGGTGGGGATCGCCGATTATCAACAGCGTGTTGAACGTGCCATGCAAGTGCAACAGCAAAAATCCTCTTAATTCATTCTCCCCACATTTTAGGTTGTTCTATGCTGAATAAAGTCATGTTTTTCTTGCCAACTTTAGGCGGTGGCGGTGCCGAACGTACCGTGATCCAACTGGCAAATAACTTGGTACAGCAAGGCCGTGATATCGATGTGGTGGTCTGTGATTTAACCGGAGAAAAAGCCAAATTATTGCCTGAAGTCGACTCTAAAATTCAGCTGATTGATCTCAATTGCGGGCGTGTATTTCGTGCCATTCAACCTTTAAAACAACTTTTAAAAGCCATACCTTATGATGCGGTGATTGCCACGCAAAGCCACAGTAATATTGTCTGTGTGATTGCAAAACGTTTGGCGAAAAGTCAAAGCAAGCTCATTTTGCGTGAAGTATCGACACCATCGAAAAATATGAAGTTGCAGGGGATTGCCAAGTTTGTGCTAAAAACTTTGGTGAATTGGACGTACCCGATGGCACAGCAAGTGGTGTGTGTGTCTAAAGGCGTCGAAACGGATTTTCGAGAATATTACAGTTATAAACAGAATAATCTGAGCACTATTTATAATCCTGTACTCGATGATGCCTATTTTGAAAAACTCAATGCCCCAGTCACGCACAAATTTTTCAATGAGACCAACAAGGTCATTTTGGCGGTTGGTCGTTTAACTGAAGCCAAGAACTTTGGCTTTTTGATTCGTTCATTTAAAGCCTTATATGATCAGTATGTAGATACACGTTTGATTATTTTAGGCGAGGGTGAATTACGTGCTGAGTTTGAAGCCTTGGTGAATGAATTGGGTTTAAATGATGTGGTCGATTTACCCGGTTTTGATGCTAATCCCTATGCCTATTTTAAATATGCTTCACTGTTTGTACTCAGTTCGAATTGGGAAGGTTTGCCAGGTGTACTGATTCAAGCCTTAGCATCCAAAGTGAAAGTGGTCAGTACCGATTGCCCAAGTGGCCCGATGGAAATTTTAGACCATGCCAAGTTTGGTTTATTGGTTAAATGCAATGATCAAACAGGTTTAACCCAAGCGATGCATCAGGCGATTTTTGCCGACTATGTACATTACTCAGATGCCGATTTTGGCACGCATATTCAGCAGTTCCATAAACAAACCGTGCTGAAACAGTATATGCACATGATGGAGTCTGCATCATGAGTAAACCTTTAATGGTGCATGTGATTACCAACTTTGCAGGGGTGGGTGGTGCCGAAATGATGTTGGCACGTCTGATTCAATATACGGAAGATCAGTATCAGCATGTGATCATTAGTTTGATGAAAACTTCCGAGGTTTATCAAAGCACGCTTGATCGTTGCCAGTCACATTATGCACTCAGTTGGAATGGATTAAATACGCTCGGTACGATTAAAAAACTGCGTGGATTACTGAAACAACTGCAACCAAAAACGGTGCAATGTTGGATGTACCACGCCAATGCATTGACCAGTCTCAGTGTGATGGGTTTAGCTCAAAAACCGAATGTTATATGGGGAATTCATCACTCACTGGCATCACCGAAAGATGAATCGATCAGTACCAAAATTGCACTCGGTTTAAGTAAAATTTTATCCAAACAATCAAACGCTATTATTTATTGTGCACATTCATCCAAACAGCAACATGGCGATTTTGGTTTTCAAAATAATCATCAACATGTGATTGCTAACGGTGTCTTTCTCGATAAATTTCAGCCGAATGTGCAGTTGCACCAACCAACCGTGATTGGTTTTGCAGGGCGTTATCACACTGCCAAAGGCTACCTATATTTGTTCGAAACGATGGGTTTGCTCAAAGATGAAAACATCATCTTTAAAATTGCGGGTGGTGGGGCAAGCTTAGACAATCCCGAAGTCAAAGCCTTATTTGAGCAATATCAGTTAGATGCTGAAAAGGTTCATCTCTTAGATCAAATCTCAGATATGCCTGCTTTTTATCAATCGATTGATGCATTCTTGATGACCTCAATTACCGAAGGTTTTCCGAATGTGTTGGTGGAGGCGATGGCATCAGGTTTGCCGTGTATCAGTACCGATGTCGGTGATGCCAAATACATTGTGCAGGATTTAGGCAGTATTGTTCCGCCACGCAATGCACAAGCGTTGGCAGATGCGATTTTGGCCTATGTACAAAAAACTGAAGCAGAAAAACAAGCCTTAAAACAAGCAGCGCGTGAACGGGTCGAGCAGAATTTCAGTATTGCAACCGTCAGCCGTCAATATATGCAGGTGTGGAGCCAACAGGCATGAAATTTTTAATGATCAGTAGTTTTTTGCCGTCAGTACTGAATTTTCGTGGCAAATTATTAGAAGCCATTGCTTCCCACGGCTATGAAATTCACATCATGGCACCTGAGTTCGCAAGCTTTCCTGAAGAACAGCAAAAACTAAAAGCACTCGGCTATCATTTGCATGAAATTCCGATGCAACGCACCGGCACCAATCCATTGGCAGATTTAAAACTCCTCAAAAACCTGTATCGTCAGATTCGGCACATTCAGCCAGATTATGTATTGTCTTATACGATTAAACCGGTCATCTACGGCACGCTCGCATCATGGCTTGCCAAAGTACCATATCGTTTTGCTTTAATTACAGGTCTTGGTTATGCCTTTCAAAATGTTGAATCAGGCAAACGCAGTCTATTCCAAAAAATGGTACATGGCTTATATGCTCAAGCCTTAAAACATAGCGATAAAGTCTTTTTCCAAAATCCAGATGATTTAAAACTGTTCCGAGACATGCACTTGCTTGAAGCGAATAAACCGACTGTGGTGGTCAATGGCTCAGGCGTAAACGTACAAGACTTTGATGTCATGCCATTACCAAAAAATGAACAAGGACAGGTCAAAGCATCTTTCTTGCTGATTGCACGCCTGCTCGGTGATAAAGGTGTACGTGAATATGCGGAATCGGCACGCATCATCAAAGCGCAATATCCTGAAGCAGAATTTCATTTGGTCGGTTGGATTGACGATAATCCATCTGCGATTACCCAAGCTGAACTTGATCAATGGATGGCTGATGGTCGTCTCAAATATTGGGGTAAACTCAGTGATGTCCGTCCTGCGATTGCACAAAGCTCTGTGTATGTATTGCCATCTTATCGTGAAGGTACGCCACGTACCGTACTAGAAGCCATGGCAATGGGACGTGCGGTGATTACCACTGATGCGCCGGGTTGTCGTGAAACCGTATCGCATGGTGTAAACGGCTATTTGGTCGAAGTAAAATCAGTCGATGATTTGGTGAAAAGCATGCAATATTTTATTGAAGATCCAAAACTCATCGAGCTGATGGGGCAACGCTCCCGTGAAATTGCCCTGAATAAATATGATGTGCATCAGGTGAATAAACATATGCTTGCTGAAATGGGAATCATCGATATCAATTTAGAGTCTGGCGCATGTTGATTAAATACATCAAAAGCGATTTATATCGTTATACGGGAAAAGTCAGTTTTAAATTGTTTATTAAAAACTACCTATTTAATCGCGGCTTTAATTTTTCATTTTGGTTACGTATTGCCAGTTCAAAAACGTTTTTAGCAAAACTTGCTTATCCCATTTATTATTATAAAAGAAAGCAATATGGGATCGATATTCATACCACGACTAAAATTGGCTATGGCTTATATATTGGACATGGTGGACCTTTAGTCATTAATCCCACAGCAGAGCTTGGGCATAACGTCAATTTATCTCAATTCACAACGATTGGCGCCAATGGTGGTCGTCGTGCAGCCAAAATTGGTAATAATGTTTATATTGGACCTCATGTCTGTATCGTGGAATCAATTACGATTGGTGATAATTCAACGATTGGCGCGGGTAGTGTGGTGACGAAAGATATTCCTGAAAATGCCACGGCTGTGGGAAATTATGCCAAAGTGATTCACATGAATAATGCAGGTCAATCTGTAAATAGACGTTGGACAGATCTTGACTAAAGGGCAGAGGAATTCAATGTTAAAACGTATTATTGATATCACCATTGCTTCCACGGCTTTAATTCTGCTGTCACCCGTGTATTTGATCGTGGCACATAAAGTGAAAAAGAATCTCGGTTCACCGGTGCTGTTTCGTCAGGTGCGTCCGGGTTTACATGGCAAGCCATTTGAAATGATCAAGTTTCGCACCATGAAAGATGCGCTGGATGCTGAGGGCAACCCATTACCCGACAGTGAACGCCTCACCCCATTTGGTAAAATGCTCCGTGCCACCAGTCTCGATGAAATGCCTGAACTGTGGAACGTGATTAAAGGCGATATGAGCATCGTTGGTCCACGTCCACTGCTGATGGAATATCAGCCTTTATATAATCAGGAACAAGCCAAACGTCACAACGTGCGTCCGGGCATCACGGGTTATGCGCAAGTGAATGGTCGCAATGCCATTTCATGGGAAAAGAAATTCGAACTCGATACATGGTATGTTGAAAACCAATCATTGTGGCTCGATTTTAAAATCATGCTCAAAACCATCAAAAAAGTCATTGCCAAGGATGATATCAGTGCCGAAGGCGAGGCGACCATGAGCAAATTTACCGGCACACCGGAACAAAAAAAATGACAACACTCTATGCGATTTATGGGGCATCAGGTTGTGGGCGTAGTTTGATGCCTGTCGCACGTCAACAATTGGCACATGAAAACAAAGATGCTGAAATTGTGTTTATCGATGATGCCTTAACAGAGATGGGTGAGGTGAATGCTCATCGGGCTATGAATTACTCAGCATTCTTAAATGAATCAGCATCGACAAAATACGTACAAATCGCGATTGCCAATAGTCGGGTACGTGAAAAAATCGCCCAGCGTTTAGAAGTTGATGGTATTCAGCTTTGGTCAATCTGTGCTGACAACGTCATTTTCATGGATGAAGTACAAATTGCAGAAGGTTCAGCACTCAGTCCATTTGTCACCATCACCTCCAATATTAAAATCGGAAAATGCTTCCACGCCAATTTATATAGCTATGTCGAGCATGATTGTGTGATTGGGGATTTCGTTACCTTTGCGCCAGGCGTAAAATGCAACGGTAATATTCATATTCATGACCATGCCTATATTGGCGCAGGTGCCATGATTAAGCAGGGCACCCCCGATCAGCCTTTAGTGATTGGTAAAGGTGCGATTGTCGGCATGGGCGCCGTGGTCACCAAAAGTGTCCCTGCGGGCGCAACCGTGGTGGGCAATCCTGCGCGGATTGTCACGACTTCACAGTAATACGTTTTAGGAAAATTCCATGTTAAACAGTGCATTTGAGCCTTGGCCAAGCTTTACCCAAGCAGAAGCCGATGCGGTGTCAAACGTCCTTCTCTCCAATAAAGTTAATTATTGGACAGGGCAGGAATGCCGTGAATTTGAAAAGGAATTTGCACAGTTTGTTGGAACCCAACATGCCGTTGCGGTAGCCAATGGTACAGTGGCACTGGATTTAGCCCTGAAAGCCCTCGGCATTGGTGCAGGGGATGATGTGATTGTCACTTCACGTACCTTTTTAGCGTCTGCAAGCTCGATTGTGACCGCAGGTGCTAATCCAATTTTTGCTGATGTGGAACTCGATTCACAAAACATTTCACGCCGTACCATTGAAGCGGTGCTTACACCGAATACCAAGGCCATTATTTGTGTACATTTGGCGGGTTGGATGTGTGATATGGATCCAATCATGCAATTGGCTGAGGAAAAAGGCATCTTTGTAATCGAAGACTGCGCCCAAGCGCATGGTGCGATGTATAAGGGTAAATCCGCAGGTTCAATCGGTCATATTGGCGCATGGTCTTTCTGCCAAGACAAGATTATGACCACTGGTGGTGAAGGCGGTATGGTCACCACCAATGATGAAAGTCTTTGGAAAGCAATGTGGTCGTACAAAGATCACGGCAAAAACTTTGATAGCGTCTATAACAAACAACATCCACTGGGTTTCCGTTGGTTACACGACTCATTTGGCACCAACTGGCGCATGATGGAAATGCAAGCGGTGATTGGTCGTTTGCAACTGCAACAAATGCCGGAATGGACAGCAAAACGTAATGCCAACATGGCACGCATCCAAGCTGTATTTGAAAATAGTCCTTATTTCAGTGTACCTAAACCATCACCCGATTATGTACATGCTGCTTATAAATGCTATTTACAAGTCAATGTTGATGCCCTACCTGAAGCTTGGTCACGTGATCGCATCATGGCAGAAATCAGCGCGCAAGCTGTGCCATGTTTTAGTGGTTCATGTTCAGAAGTGTATTTAGAAAAAGCTTTTGATAGAACGCCGTGGCGTCCAAGTCAACGTTTAGCCAATGCTCAAGTGCTTGGTGAAAGCAGTCTGATGTTCTTGGTGCATCCAACACTGTCTGAACAAAGTATTCAAAAAACTGTAGATGCGATTCAAAGTGTGATTGCCAAGATTCACGCCTAAAACAGCGTATAATCACAGCGTGCTTTTTCAGCCAAGATAACTGAGCCTTAATGAAAGATTTTATTCGTTCCATTGCATCCTTACCGCGTCGCCAAAAACAAGTGGTTTTGGTGACCATGGACATGTGCATGTTGCCATTGATGATGTGGCTGGCCTATGCCATTCGTTTGGCACGTCCAAATGTGACCGTGATGCAAGGGCTTGAGGCTTGGTATATCTATGTTGCCATCGCAGGCGTCGCGGTTTTTCTTGTGCTTGGGATTTACCGTGCCATTGTACGTTCATTTAACGAAGATTATTTACTGCGCATTTCGATTGGGACATTTATTCAAATTGTGGCCTTATACACGATTAAAAAACTCAATGTTGCATTTATTCCCATGAGTATTCCACTGATGTATGGCTTTATGCTGTTTTCATATATGTGGTGGAGCCGTGCAGTCATTCGCTACGCTACTCTTAAAACTTTTGCCAAAAAGCAAAGCCGTAAACGTGTGGCAATTTATGGGGCAGGATTGGCAGGACAACAAATTGCGGCTGCTTTAAACCGTTCAGATGATTATTTACCGGTGTGTTTTATTGACGATAAGCGCTCCTTACAAGGTCAGTCACTGAGTGGTTTAAAAATTTATTCACCGAAAAAAGCGCAAGCAAAACTTGGAAAATTTGGCATTGAAGAAGTTTTGCTGGCAATGCCTTCCGTTGGTCGTGCACGGAAAAAAGAGATTATTGAGTCTTTTGATACGGCAAATGTCAAAATTATGGAACTGCCAGGGGTAACCCAACTGGTGGATGGTCAAGTCCAAGTTTCAGATATTCGTGAAGTGGATATTATCGACCTATTGGGACGTGATCCTGTACCGCCTAAAGCTGAACTGTTAGAAAAAAATATTAAAGATAAAGTGGTCATGGTGACAGGGGCAGGGGGGTCGATCGGCTCAGAACTGTGTCGTCAGATTGTCAAGCATCGACCTAAAATGCTGGTGTTATTTGAGATGTCTGAATTTGCGCTTTATTCGATTGATCGTGAATTGCAAACTTCTGATGTACAGGTGATTCCTGTTTTAGGTTCTGTGACAAATCAAGTAAAATTGGAACGTATTTTGCAAGAATATAGCGTGCAAACGGTCTATCACGCAGCTGCTTATAAACATGTACCACTGGTTGAAGCCAATCCTTTTGAAGGGATTTATAATACATCGATTGGTACAGCACGCAGTGTGGATGCTGCTGTAGCGCAGGGAGTGGAAACCTTTGTGCTGATTTCAACCGATAAAGCGGTACGTCCAACCAATGTGATGGGGGCATCTAAACGTATGGCGGAATTGTATTGCCAAGGTTTAGCATCGACTCATCCGAAAACGGAAATCAGTATCGTGCGTTTTGGTAATGTGCTCGGTTCATCTGGTTCGGTTATACCTTTATTTAAGAAGCAAATTGCACAAGGTGGTCCTGTGACAGTGACCCACCCTGAAGTAACGCGTTACTTTATGACCATTCCTGAAGCTGCACAATTAGTAATTCAAGCGGGTGCAATGGGTACAGGTGGTGATGTATTCCTGTTGGATATGGGGGAATCGGTCAAAATCTTGGATTTGGCTAAACAAATGATTCGTTTAAGTGGTTTCCGTCCTATTGATGAAAATGGAGTAGGGGATATTGATATTCAGTTTACGGGTTTGCGTCCTGGTGAAAAACTGTATGAAGAATTGTTGATTGATCAAGAAGGTGTTAAGAAAACTTCGCATGAACGGATTTTAAAGTCGTTTGAAGATTATAAAGACTTCCAAGAAATAGCTGCTATTTTTAAAAATATAATCACATATTTTGAAAAAAATGATATAAAAAATGCAATATATACTTTGGAAAAATATGTTGATGGTTTTAAGTCAAGAAAAATTAATTAAAAAATATTTTAAATTTAAGTGTTTGGATTATCCAAACACTTAATATTTTAAAATGATATGGGTTTAAAATCAGATTTTTTGAATACTGGTCCTACTGTCGCTTCGGCAAATTTAATACCTGGATGATTTGCATTCCATTCCAATATTTGAATATTGTTATTACTATCAACAATAATATCCCAGCCAATAATTCGAGCTAAAGGATAAGATAGATGCAATTTTTTAATACATTTAATAATATTCGAATATTGTGGAATTTCTAGCTGGTTATAGGTTTGATTGTTATCTGGATGAGTTGATGTTGATTCCCAATTTGTGAAATATCCTTCCTTTAAAAGTTTTCCACTATTTGGATCAACTGGGATTCTGATATAGGAACCATCGAAAACGTGTGTAACATTACCTGTTGGTAGTCTTAAATCACAAAATACTATTTCACATTGTCCATCTATATTAATAAAAGAATTTACCCTTAATGTTGCTACTGCTTCATTAAAATTTTTGAAAAAATCATGTTGATCAACTTTATATTGAAAAACACCATCACCAATAGAATTTATATTATCTAAAGAAAAATCATCTTTTTTTAGAAAGATAATTCCTTTACCTTTGGCACTTTCATTTTTTTTATAAACTATTTCTTCATGTTCATTAAATAATATTTTCTTAGTTGTATTAAAATCTAATTGTTCAAGTGTTTTGGAATCTAAAAATTTACCATTTACTACATATATAAGATCTGGGAAAAAAGAGCTATCTTGAAAAATTCTTTTATTTAAAGGCCTTAAACTAGCAATTTTCCCGTATGAACCATTAATTTTGGGTAAAATTTCAATACCAAAATAATTATCAGGTATCCAACCTTCTTTAAATTCTTTATGCATAGCGGTATAAACATAAAGCCATGGTGCGTAAACCTTACTTTTAAAACAATCTAATGCATACTCATCACACATTTTTACCAGACTTTTGTTAAGCTTACCTTCTCTTGATTCAATATTTCTTAAATAAAAAAAAGCATCTTTGTTAAGGCTTTGATTCCAATATGATTTTTTGAGATCTATATAAAATTGTTTAATATGTTCTTTCATTTGAGCTGTTTCCCTTTAATTAAAACACTAAATAAGGAGATGTGAATATTAAAAACCAATCCCTTTTTAAAAAAATAATTTAAAATAGTTAGTGATAGAAATTCGGTAATTAGGAAACAATATGCCGCTCCTAATATTTGATAATGTAAAATAGAAAAGTAAGATAGTGGGATACTAATAATTGAAGCAATGAGCATTTTTTTAGTCAAATATGTGTACCCGCTATGTTTTACAAGTAGTCTATAATGGTTAGTGCCTAGAGCAGAAAGAGTAGCTCCAATGACAATGATAGGGAGGATCTCTATGGCAGTATAAAAATCAGATCCATAAAGGAAATTAATAATAAATGATCCTAAAAAAATGTATCCAATTAGTACTAAGAAACCTATAGTTAGCGAAATTAATGTCAATATTTTAAAGTGATAGATGACATCCTGATCCTTTTTTAAAGAATATATTTTACTAAAATAACTAGAACCAATAGAGTTAAGGATGAAATTCCAAGCAACGCCAATCGTCATTGCAACATTAAAAACACCTAATTCACTATAAGAGACAAGTTTTGCTAAGAAAATATTAGAAATCTGGATGTAGATCGTGACAGATAATGCAGCAATAACCAAACTGCCACCAGTTTTAGTTATATAGCGAGTGTAATAAAACTTATCTTTCTTACTTATAACGATATTTATATTTTTTCTAATGAAATAGGTTTTTCTTAAAAAATAAGGGAGAACTGCAAATATAATAAGTGGTAATCCAAACCAATAGATATTAAACTTATATTCTACAAATATATAGCGTAGAATTAATGCAATGGATAATCCTATTATATTCGTATAGGTGTTAATTTTTGATTGTAATTGGCTATTGTTATAAAGATTAAAATAATCTGCCACCACAAAATAACAGCAAATCATGTTTATCATACCGAAGAAGAAAGTTATATGATTGCTATAAACATATAAATATATTAAAATAATACTAGATGATAATAATAGAATCTTCTTTCTAAAGTGTTGGCTTGCCTTTGCTAATTTCAAGCCAGATCTTGGATTGGAGCTCATTCTTTTTAAGAAAACACTCCCAGAACCGAATTGCGATAAAACTTGTACAAAAGCAAACAAAGATGCAGCAAATGCAATTTTACCAAAGTTATCTGCGCCAAGATATTTTGCCATCTGAGAATTGATAAAAATAAGACCAAAAATATTGATGAATTTTTCTGCCATCATCCATAATGAATTGGACATGATTAAATTTTTTTTTAACAAATTCATTCTATTTCGCTTTAATAAAAATGTGTTCTGTGTCACACATTTGGATCTTCAAAATCTCCAAATGATTTTATTATATTTTTTTTAATTAAGATATATTTTTTACAGATAATAATTATAGCTATGCGAATATGAATGTATGGTTTTTTATTGGAATATTATATAGAATACAATGTCTCAAAAAATTATGAAATATAGTTTTATCTTTCAAAGATATTTAAAAAGGGTTTTTTGTTTTGTTTAGATACATATATAAGAAAATTTTAGGCCGATTACCACCGCATTTAAGAGTTTCTCTTCAATATTTCCGTGTCTTTAAAGAATTTCCCAATTTAGATAACCCACAAACATTGAATGAGAAAATTCTTAGACGAATCTTTTTTGAAAAAGATCCGAATTTTGCATTCTATGCTGATAAATATGCTGTAAGAAACTATATTGCTGAAACTTTAGGTGATCAATATTTAGTTCCTTTAATTGCAGTGTATAAAGAACCCAAAGATTTACTTACTTTAAAAGAATGGGAAAATATAGTCATTAAACCAAACCATGGTGCTGGTATGGTTAAAATTGTTGAGCAAGAACCAAGTGAACATGAAAAAAATCAGTTGGTAAGCCTTGCACAAAAATGGTTAAGTACTAATTTTAGTAAAGTGTGTGATGAATGGCATTATAGTCTTATACCTCCTCAACTATTAGTGGAACATAAAATCACCCAACCAAATGAGTCATTACGTGATTACAAGTTCCATCGTTTTGTGCAAAAAAATGGCACATTTAAACAAGTCCTTCAGGTTGTTGCAGAAAGGTCGGAACAAGGTTATGAAACTGTTTTCTTTGATGTAGAGAAACTTGACACAATTTTACATTCACCATTCGGCTATGTATTGACTCTAAGTGAACTAGAGAAACAGTCAATTCGTCATATTTTAGAGTTGAATGAGCACTTATGTCCAAATTATTCATATGTGCGTTTGGATTGGTATATCACACAGAAAAACATCTACTTTGGTGAAATTACATTTACCCCTGGTGCAGGGCGTAGCCAAAGTTTTGCGGGACAGTTTGGGGTTCAAATGGGTAAGTTATGGGAGGTTCAATGAAGAGTATTACTGTTGTTGGTACAGGTTATGTCGGTCTTTCAAATGCTGTTTTGTTTGCACCACATCATAATGTAACCTCATTAGATATTGATGCTAAACGTGTAGATTTGATTAATCAACGCATTTCACCGATTGCAGATGAATATATTGAAAAAACTTTATTGCAATCAGATTTAAATTTACAAGCAACGCTCGATCGCGAAGCTGCTTATAAAAATGCTGATTATATTGTTATTGCCACACCCACCAATTACGACACAGACACAAATTCTTTTGATACTTCATCTATTGAAAGTGTGATTGCAGATATTTTACCAATCAATACTACTGCTCCTATTGTTATTAAATCGACTATTCCTGTAGGCTATACAGCTCAAGTCAAAGCAAAATTTAACACAGAACAAATCGTATTTAGCCCAGAGTTTTTACGTGAAGGGAAAGCGTTATACGATAATTTATATCCGTCACGAATTATTGTGGGTGAAAAGTCTGAACGTGCCGAAGCTATTGCACAGCTTTATTTAAATGCAACGATCGAAAAAAATGCACAAACGTTGTGTATGGACTCCACTGAAGCTGAAGCTGTAAAGTTGTTTTCAAATACGTATTTAGCTATGCGAGTTGCTTACTTCAATGAACTCGATACTTATTGTGCCAAGCATAATTTAAGCAGTTTAGATATTATACGTGGTGTGGGTTTGGATCCACGTATTGGTCAACACTACAATAATCCATCATTTGGTTATGGTGGCTACTGCCTACCTAAAGATACCAAGCAACTTTTGGCAAATTATAAAGAAGTCCCTCAAAACCTTATTCAAGCCATTATTCATTCCAATAAAACGCGTAAACAATTTATTGTGAAAGAAATCTTAAAGAGGCGTCCAAATGTTGTGGGTATTTACCGTTTAACCATGAAAGCGGGTTCAGATAATTTCCGCGACTCAGCGATTCAGGACATTATGCGTGAATTAAAAGAATACAACGTTGATGTTGTGATTTATGAGCCGACTTTAGAAACGACTATGTTTGAAGGTTATGAATTGAGTAATGATTTAAATATATTCTTAGCAACAAGTGATGTGATTTTAGCAAATCGTAAACACGAAGATTTGCATGATGTAAAAGCTAAAGTGTATACACGTGATTTGTTTGGAGAAAACTAAATGTCTGTTTTGTATCTTACTCAAGTAGCTGTTTTTGATGATAAAAATTCAGGTGTGGGAAAAAAAATTCAGGCTCAGATAAAAGCTCTTGTAAATATGGGTAAAAGGGTTTATTTAGCTTATATTAAAAATGATTCTCTTTATGTGTATGATTATAGTTTAATAAATGAAAAGGAAATATGTGGGAATTTTAAAAATCTCATTGATAAAAGATTAAAAATTTTCTCATCAATATTGACTTTTATTGAGAAAAATAAAATAGGAGTCTTATATGTCAGAAATATGTATGCATGTCCTATTGCAGTTCGGTTTTTTAGGAGTGTTAAAAAACTGGATGTTAAAATAATTTTAGAAATACCAACGTACCCATATGATGGTGAGATTACTAATATTAGAGATAGTATAACACTTTTTGTTGATAAAATTTTTAGAAGATATTATAGAGGAAAGATAGATAATATAGTCACTTTTAGTGAAGATAAAAATATATATGGGATTCCGTGTATCAATATATCCAATGGTATTGACAAGGATGAAATTCGATTAAAGCCTATTCAGCGACAAAATCATAATATTAATATGTTATCCGTATCAGGGATTTATCCATGGCATGGCTTAGATCGGATTGTGGAGGCTATAGCTAGGTATTACGCAATGAAGCCTCATAAAATAGTGAAATTGTATATAGTAGGCCCTAAAAATAATACTCTAGATTCAATAATGCATTTTGTTGAAACTGAGGGATTGAGTCAATATGTAGAATATCTAGGATTTCTTACTGGGGAAAAACTTGAGTATATATATGATCAATCAAACCTAGGGGTTGGAAGTTTGGCTAGACATAGAAATGCTATCTATCATTTAAAGTCTTTAAAAAATAGAGAATATTGTGCAAAAGGGTTGCCTTTTTTTTATTCAGAGTATGACTCCGATTTTGATGATTTACCATTTACTTATAAAGTGACTGCGGATGATAATATAATTAATCTTAATGATTTAATAGAATGGTATGAAAAAATTGATATAAATAATAATATTTTTGAGTATGCGTATAATTTCACTTGGGAGAAACAAATGAAGAAGATATTTGAGTAATAAGCATGATTAACCTTAAGTTAAATAATCCATTATTGATAAGTAAAAGTAATCTTGTTGTATGGTGTACGTGTTTGTGCTTATGTGTAGCTTGGGTTACAAAAGTTATTTTTATTATATTAATTCCACTCCTATTGAATTTTAGATATTTATTTTCTAATATAAATTATCTTTCTTATTTTTTGTTTTCCTCATTATTTATTCTGTTTTTGGATTTTAATAAGTTTATTGTATATACCACCATGTGGATGAGTATTTTAATTTACTCTAATAAGTTTTATGATAATATAAATAATGTATTATTAATTTTCTCAAAATCACTTTTTTTAATGCTTTTAATGGTTATTTGTTTGTTTGAGCCTTTAAAAGGTAGTTGGAGTGATATTTTTCAATTTAATCAAAGATTGTGGCTTGTTAGTCCAAGTGGTATGGAAGTTAACCCTAATCCTTTGGGCGTGATTTGTGCTATATGTGCATTTGGTTTTTTTATAAATAAAAAATATATATTAATGGTATTTCCATTGATAATATTGCTCCTAACTCAATCGAGAGCTTCAATGGTTTTTTTCTTGATTTTATATTTCATGCATACTGGAATTACATTGAGAAAATTTTTTCTATCGGTATTATTATCTATACCTTTTATTTATGTTGCATTAACCTCAAATATATCAAACAGGTTTTCAGAGGCAGGGGAAAATGGTCGATTAGAAAGAATGTCTATTTATCTTGGTTATATAAAAAATAATTATTTAGTTGGAATGTCAAGCTATTTATATGATGATCTTGTTGCCCTTTATGGGAGTCTAGATAACATGTATCTTTTAAGTGTGGCAAGATACGGTTTGTTTGGAATAATATTTTTACTATACTTAATACTAGTTTTTTTAAAAAACTTTAGCTTTGATATCTCTTCTAAAACCAGATTTGCTATATTCTTGTCGGTTTTTATTTTGGGGGTGGCAGAGAGTGGTTTGATAGCCAACAATTACCTTTTATGGCTTTTTTTTGCGTTATCAATTAAATTTTCTAATGTTAAAAAAGGTTATTAATGAAAATACTATATGTTGTGACAGGGCTTACTACAGGTGGGGCAGAAAGAGTCGTTATAAATTTGGCAAATCAAATGTCCAAGTTAGGTCATGATGTATCTATTTTAGTGTTAAAAGATGGAATTGAAATTTATCCAGATCCTGATGTTACATTAGAAATATTAAAAATTAATAGTTTTTTCAGTTTGATGGTTTCTTTCCGTAGGGCTGCACTTTTTTTTAATAAATTTAATCCAGACGTCTTACATGCACATATGTTTCATGCAAATATATATGCTAGGTTGTTAAGATTAATAGTTTCAGTTCCAAAGCTTATATGTTCATTACACAATAATCATGAAGTTTCAGTTTTTAGAAATTACATATATAAAATCACTAATTTTTTATCTGATGTAAATACCAATGTGAGTCAAGAGGCTGTTGATTCATATGTTAAAAAAGGTGTATTCAAAAAAAATGAATTAATAACTGTGTATAATGGAATTAATTTAGTTGATTTTAGTATTGATAATAAGTCTAGGGAATTATACCGTTCTGAATTTGATGTTGTTCAAAAGAGGGTGTTTTTAGCTGTTGGGCGTTTAACTGGTCAAAAAGACTATTTAAATTTATTACAAGCCTTTAAGATTTTATTAGAATTAAATAACAATGTAGTTTTATATATTGTTGGCGAAGGCGAAGAAAGATTAAGGTTGGAAAAATATATTTTTGATAATAATCTAGGTGAGTATATTAAGTTATTAGGCTTAAGACAAGATGTACCAAATCTTATGAATATGGCTGATTACTACGTTTTATCATCATTTTCAGAGGGTTTACCTACTGTTCTAATAGAAGCTATTAGTTGTGGTAAGCCAGTTGTATCTACAAATTGTGGAGGTGCTAGTGAAATTTTATTTAGTCATGATTTTTTGGTTGAAAGGTCTTCACCACTTAAATTAGCCGAAAAATTAAATTCAATTCTAACTTATGATTCTTTATCACTGCTGAATCTGTGTAAAAGTAATAAAGAGTATGTTGAATACAAGTTTAGTACTAATACGATGTTATCTTCATGGTTACAAATTTATGGACTTAAGAATAAATGAAATTTGCTATTATCACCAATGACATTTACTCAGTCCTAAATTTTAGATTTGATCTCATCAATGTTGTTCGTGATAGAGGTTTTACTGTATACATTTTTGCACCAAATATATCTGAAGAGCCTGAAGTATCACGTGTACTAAATGAAAAAGGCTTTATATTGATACCAATTTTTATGGATCGTGCTGGTACAAATCCAATAGCTGATTTTCAAACTATAGTAAGTATTTTTAATCAATTGAGAAAGATTAAACCTGATGTAGTTTTCTGTTATACGATTAAACCTGTAATTTATGGATGTATTGCTGCTTCTATGCTGGGTATAAAAAATATTAATGCCTTAATTTGTGGTTTAGGTAATATGTTTCATGATGGGGTGAATAGCAAATTTGGTGTTGTGGGGAAAATTGTAAATCGTTTATATACCGTTGCTTTAAATAAATGTAGAACGGTATTTTTTCAAAATAGAGATGACCTTGATTTACTTGAAAAATTTGAAATTTTAAAAAATAAGAAGAAAGCTGTTGTAGTCAATGGTTCGGGGATAAATTTGGAGAAATTCCCTATTGATTCAATTAAACTCAATCAGGCTGGCGTACCACAGCCTAGTTTTATTATGGTTGCCCGTCTATTGCGTTACAAAGGGGTGTGTGAGTTTGTTGAGGCGGCACGAATTCTGCACACTAAATATCCTCATGCCGAGTTCCATTTAGTTGGTGGGTGTGATGAAAATCCAGCATCAATTTCTGAAAGCGAATTAAATGAATGGTCTGCAAGTAAATTTATTAAGTGCTGGGGCAGATTAAGTGATGTACGTCCAGCATTAAAAGAAGCCAATGTATTTGTTTTACCTTCTTATTATAGAGAGGGAATTCCCCGATCAATATTAGAAGCAATGTCGATGGGCAAAGTGATTGTAACGACTGACAATGTTGGTTGCCGTGAGACAGTAGAGGTTAGTAGAAATGGCTTCTTAGTAGAGCCTAAAAATACAAACTCGCTGGTTGCTGCACTGGAGTCATTGATCAAAGATCCAGAGTCTATTGTTGATATGGCACATCATTCAAGATTTTTAGCCGAACAAAAATTTGATGTGCGTAAAGTTAATGAAAGCATGATTAGCTACATGTTATAAAAGTTTAAGGATTTTAAATGAAAATTTTGGTTACAGGTATTGCAGGCTTTATCGGTTTTCACGTTGCAAAAAAATTACTATTACGTGGCGATCAGGTTGTCGGAATAGATAATGTAAATGATTACTATGATACAAGCTTGAAAGAAGCACGTATTGAACATTTAACCCAACTGAGTCTAGAAAAAGAGTTAGATTTTGTATTCTTTCGTCATAACATTGCGGATCGGAATATTATTGATGAGATATTCAATAAACATCAATTTGATCGCGTAATTCATTTAGCTGCTCAAGCTGGTGTACGCTATTCATTAGAAAATCCACATAGTTATGTTGAAAGTAATATTGTAGGCTTTACTAACATTATTGAAGCCTGCCGATATAATCGGACACCACACTTAACATATGCTAGTACAAGTAGTGTATATGGTGCAAATACACAGATGCCTTTTCAAGAAAAACATGGTGTAGATCATCCGCTACAATTTTACGCTGCCACAAAACGTGCCAATGAATTAATGGCGCATAGTTATAGTCATTTATTTAAATTACCAACGACAGGTTTGCGTTTCTTTACAGTATATGGCCCTTGGGGTCGACCAGATATGGCATTGTTTAAATTCACCAAAAATATTTTAGAAGATAAACCTATACCTGTTTTTAATCATGGTAATCATTCACGTGATTTTACCTATATTGATGATATTGTAGAAGGTGTTATCCGTTCAAGTGATCAAATTGCACAGCCTGATCCAAACTGGAGCAGTAATTCTCCTAATCCTCATACCAGTAATGCTCCTTATCGTATTTTTAATATAGGTAATAATAAACCTGTAAAATTGATTGAGTATATTAATGCAATTGAAAAAGCCTTACATTTAAAGGCGGATATGGAGTTACTACCATTACAACCTGGTGATGTGCCTGACACTTTTGCAGATAGCTCTGAACTGATTAAGCAAGTAGGTTATACACCTAATACTACCGTAGAAGTAGGTGTTAGTAACTTCGTAAAATGGTACAGAGAATTTTATAAAGTTTAATTTTTTAATAGTGACCAGTTAATCAAAAGAATATTTTCTACATAGCTTCCAGAAAATATTCTTTAAAAGGTGAGAAATGAAACGCTTAATCGATATTTTTATTGCCCTCGTAGCATTAATAATACTATCACCGATATTTCTTGTGGTTTGCTATAAAGTTAAAAAGCATTTAGGTTCTCCAATTTTTTTCTATCAGCAGAGACCAGGGAAAGATGCAAAAATTTTTAAGATGATCAAGTTTAGGTCAATGTTGGATGCTGTTGATAAAAATGGTAATCCTCTCCCAGACGCACTACGTATTACACCTTTTGGACATAAATTGCGTTCCACAAGCTTAGATGAAATGCCGCAACTTATTAATGTGTTGAAGGGTGACATGAGTATTGTAGGTCCGCGTCCTCAAATGAAAGAGTTTTTAGCGCATTATACGCCTGAACAAATGCGTCGACATGAAGTAAAACCTGGAATGACCGGTTTGGCACAGGTGAGTGGGCGTAACAATCTTTCTTGGGAAGAAAAATTCGAACTCGATGTGCAATATGTCGAAACCCAATCTATTTGGCTTGATTTTAAAATTATGTTTAAAACGGTTAAGGTCATGTTTACTAAAGAGGGTATTAATGCACCAGATCAAGAGGTTGGTGCTGCTCGTTTTTCAAGTCAAGACTCTTCAAATATCAAAACTGGTTCTAAGTAAAATTTAATTTATTGGTGTGCATTATATGATCAAAAAAGCCATTCTGCCAGTCGCAGGTCTAGGTACCCGTTTTTTACCTGCAAGTAAGTCTATTCCAAAAGAAATGGTGACTGTTGTTGACCGCCCTGCGATTGAATATGTGGTGCGTGAAGCAGTTGCTGCGGGTATTGAAGAAATTATCTTAGTCACACATTCATCTAAAGCCTCAATCGAAAACTACTTTGACCGTAATTTTGAGCTAGAAACCACTTTAGAATCGAAGAAAAAATTTGATTTACTCAAAGAAATTACCGAAATTTTACCCCCTCATGTTAGCGTGATTAGTGTACGCCAACCACAACCCTTAGGTTTAGGTCATGCAGTATTGTGTGCTAAGGCTGTGGTGGGACAAGATGATTTTGCGGTACTTTTACCCGATGTATTAGTCAAAGATTCATCAGAGCGTAATGATTTAAGTTTGATGATTCAACGTTTTGATGAGACTCAAGCATCGCAAATTATGGTTGAAGCAGTGCCTGATCATATGGTCGATCAATATGGGATTGTCGATGTTGCATCGACACCTGCTGAAGGTCAAAGTATTCAAATGCAAGGCATTGTAGAAAAGCCAGCGATTGGTACAGCACCATCAAATTTATCAGTCGTTGGTCGTTATATTTTGCCTGCAAAAATCATGCAATTGCTTGAGCAAACACCTAAAGGTGCGGGCAATGAAATTCAACTCACCGATGCCATTGCCATGCTACAACAAACCGATACAGTTGAAGCATATCGTATGAAAGGTCAAACGTTTGACTGTGGTAGCAAGTTAGGATATTTAAAAGCAGTGCTGCATTATGGAGTAGATCATCCAAAATTAGGTGAGGAATTTAAAGCGCTGATTAAAGATCTAAAATTATAAAAAAGAGACAGATATGAAAGTTGCAGTATTTGGACAGACGCTGTATGCAGGTGTTTTTGCAGGGTTAATGGCTGAAAGTGGTCATCAGGTCTTTTGGTGTGATGTTTTAAAAAAACCAACATCGGAGCAAGCCTATACCCAAGATGAAGCGGTTAAGCGTTTGCTTGAGCAACAGAAAGCTAATGGCTTTTTAAAATATTGCAACTTTTCCCATCTTCCTTTAGATATCGATGCTTATTTTTTTAGTTTTAATCCTACTGAAGAGATTCAAGCAATTGAGATTTTAAAAGAATTAAAATCTCGACCCATGATTCATCCTAAACTGATGATGAATGCTTCAACTCTAGGATTGCATGGCACTGATAAATTTGCACGCATTTTATCGGAAGATGATTGGATATATTTACCTGATAGCATTCAAGAGGGTAATGCTTTACCAAGTTTGATACAGACCAAGCAGCTCATTGTAGGCACTTCATCTGAACGCGCACAAACCAAAATTAAAGAGTTACTTAGACCATTATTCCCACGTACACAGCAATATTTATTTATGCCTGTACTGGATGCGGAATTTACCAAACTGAGTATTTCTGGCATGTTGGCGACACGTATTAGTTATATTAATGACTTGGCGGTAGTAGCTGAAAAAATGGGGATTGATATTGAACAAGTGCGTCAAGGCATGGCAGCGGATAGCCGTATTGGCGCATCTTATTTATATCCAGGTGCAGGTTTTGGTGGGGAGAACTTCTCACATGATATTTTGACATTGACGCAAACGGTGTTAGGTGCGGGTGCAAGGAGTCAACTGCTGGCACAGGTTTGGGATATTAACGAACAACAAAAAGAAATTCTATTCCGTAAATTATGGAATTATTATCATGGTGATTTAAACGGTAAAACTGTTGCGATTTGGGGTGCTGCATTTAAAGAAAATACCTCACGTATTCAGCAATCTCCGATTCACACCATGTTGAAAGCACTTTGGGCACAAGGGATCAGAGTGAAGTTACATGATCCTCAAGCTTTGCCTGAAATTGAAAAAGTTTATGGCCATCGTCCCGACTTAATCTACTGTACAGACCAATATGATGCAGTCAAAGACGCACATGCGCTGTGTTTGCTGACCGCTTGGAAGCAATATTGGAGTCCTGACTATCCTGAATTATTAAAAACCATGCGCCATCCACTGATTTTGGATGGGCGAAATATTTACGATCCAAGTTATGTGAAAGCACAAGGATTTGCTTATATGGGGGTAGGTCGCTAATGAGCAGTCATGCAAAACCTTATGCGGTTGAAGATCGTGCGACAGTCATACAACAATTAAACACATTGAAAGCTGAATTTGCGCAATTACATCTAACTGAGTTATTTGCCAAAGATGCTACACGTTTTGAAAAATTTTCTGTGACTGTTTCACCAATTGTATTTGATTTTAGTAAACATCGTATTAATCAAGACGCTTTAAATCGTTTGGTCGCATGGGCAAATGCGCAAGACCTTAATCCTTGGATCAAACGTCTATTCTCGACACAAGAAATCAACTACACAGAAAACCGCGCGGCCATGCATTGGGCGCTACGCTTACCGAAACATGATCAGTCTCATCCTGAATTGGCAAAGCAAGTGCATGCACAGCTTGATCGGATGTATGCCTTGGTCAATAAAATTCATGCAGGTCAATACCGCGGTGCCACCGGTGAAGTGATTCAAGATGTCGTGAATATCGGTGTCGGAGGATCAGATCTAGGGCCACTCATGGTCAGTCATGCACTGTCTGATTTTAAGAAAATCACTGAAAAGCCACTCAATGTGCATTTTGTATCCACAATGGATGGCAGTCAGCTTTCAGATTTATTGCATAAGCTCCGTCCGGAAACGACACTTTTTATTATTTCATCAAAATCGTTTGGGACGATTGATACCTTATCCAATGCACAAACCGTGCGTCTATGGTTGGAAAAAGCTTTAGGTCAGGAAGCGCAAATTTTAAAACACCATTTTATTGGGGTTTCGACCAAACCTGAAAAAATGACCGCTTGGGGAATTGCACCTGAAAATCAACTGCTCCTTTGGGATTGGGTCGGTGGTCGTTACTCTTTATGGTCCTGTATTGGTTTGCCGATTGCTTTAACCGTGGGTGTGGATGGTTTTAAGCAATTGTTGGCAGGGGCGTATGCCATAGATCAGCATTTTCAAACAGCGCCGTTTACCGAAAATTTGCCTGTGCTGATGGGGTTGCTGGGTGCTTGGAATACGAATTTCTTAGATATTCAAACCCATGCGGTATTGCCTTATGACGGCCGTTTGAAATATTTCGCCTCTTATTTACAACAATTGGAAATGGAATCGAATGGTAAGTCAGTTCAACGCGATGGCAAGAAAGTCGATTTAGATACCTGTCCGATTGTGTGGGGCGAAGTAGGACCCAATGCACAGCATGCTTTTTATCAGTTATTGCATCAAGGGACACAGTCCGTCAGTTGTGATTTTATTGCACCAATTAAGCGTTATAACGGACAACAATTTACCTATATTGATAATGCAGATGCGTTAATCGAACAACATCATTTGGCATTATCAAATTGTTTGGCACAATCGCGTTTATTGGCATTTGGTAATCAGGCATTGGATCAACATGAAGTTGCAGATTTACCTGAATATAAACAATATGCAGGCAATCAACCGAGCACCACCATTTTAATGCAAGAGTTGAACCCCTATAGTTTGGGTATGCTGATCGCTATGTATGAGCATAAAGTCTTTGTCCAATCCGTGCTTTGGAATATCAACCCATTTGATCAGTGGGGCGTTGAAAAAGGCAAGGAGATTGCCAATCAACTATTGCCGATTTTAAGTGGAGAACAAACAGATGTATCGAATCTTGATGCGTCGACACAAGGTTTAATACAAATATTGATGGGGAAAGGCAATGCCTAAAGTATTAGTGACGGGTGGTGCAGGTTATATTGGTTCGCATACCTGTGTTGAATTGTTAAATGCAGGGCACGAGGTTGTTGTTCTTGATAATTTATCGAATAGCTCATCAGAATCTTTGAATCGCGTTCAAGCTTTAACGTCTAAATCTTTAGAATTTATCGAGGGTGATATTCTTGATCAAGCCATTTTAGATCAAATTTTCCAAAATCATCAGATTGACGCCGTGATTCATTTCGCAGGCTTGAAAGCGGTAGGTGAAAGTCAGCAAATCCCATTGAAGTATTTCGAGAATAATATTTCTGGCTCGATTAGCTTAGTCAAAGCGATGGAACGCGCCAATGTTTTTAATTTAGTCTTTAGCTCTTCTGCAACGGTGTATGACGAAGCCAATGTATCGCCACTGAATGAAGAGATGCCGACAGGCATGCCAAGTAATAACTATGGTTATACTAAACTCATTGTTGAGCAGTTATTGCAGAAACTCGCGCAAGCAGATGCAGGTTGGTCGATTGCTTTACTGCGTTATTTCAACCCTGTCGGTGCGCACAAAAGTGGTCAAATTGGTGAAGATCCACAAGGCATTCCAAATAACTTAATGCCTTATGTGACTCAAGTGGCTGTCGGTCGTCGTGAAAAACTATCCATTTTTGGTCATGATTACGATACCGTCGATGGCACGGGTGTGCGTGACTATATCCATGTGGTGGATTTGGCTAATGCTCATTTATGTGCACTGGAAAATCGTTTAAATGCACAAGGCTGTCGTGCTTGGAATATTGGGACAGGCAATGGCTGTTCGGTGCTGGAAATTAAAAATACCTTTGAGAAAGTCAATGGTATTGAGATTCCTTTCGAATTTTCACCACGTCGTGCAGGGGATGTCGCAACATCATTTGCAGATAATGCGCGTGCAGTTGCTGAATTGGGTTGGACGCCAAAATTGAATCTGGAAGATATGTTGGCAGATAGTTGGAATTGGCAAAAACAAAATCCAAATGGTTATCGTGAATAAAAAAATGGAGCGTTACAACGCTCCATTTTTTATGCGGTTTTAAGCCTGAATGAGTTGAGTGAGCTCATCGATATAAGCTTGCATCGGCTTTGGATTTTTATCTTTACGGCTTTCAATATTTAAACGGAGTAAAGGCTCTGTATTTGAAGCACGGACATTTAAACGCCAAGCACCAAAATCTAAACTGACGCCATCCGTTTCATCAATGGCTGGATTTTGATTTGCGAAATGATCAAAGATGTTCTGAATGGTTTCTTTTGTATCCGCAACTTTAAAGTTGATTTCACCTGAACATGGGAATTTTTCAATCATTTCCTCAACCAGAGCAGAGAGTGGTTTTGCCGTTTCACAAACAACTGAGATTGCCAATAACCACGGAATCATGCCACTGTCACAATAGGCAAAATCACGGAAGTAGTGATGTGCTGACATTTCACCGCCATACACTGCATTGTGTTCACGCATTTTATCTTTAATGAAAGAGTGGCCTGATTTCGATTGCACAGCTTCGCCTTGATATTGTTCAACGATATCGAAAGTATTCCACACCAAGCGCGGATCATGCACAATTTTTTCACCTTTTTGTTTCAGTAAAAAGGCTTGTGCCAAGAGACCGACGATGTAATACCCTTCAATAAATTGACCTTTTTCATCAAAAAGGAAACAACGATCAAAGTCACCATCCCAAGCGATGCCCATGTCAGCATGATATTGCAGTACAGCATTGGAGGTACTTGCACGGTTTTCGACTAAGATGGGGTTGGGAATACCATTTGGGAAGTTGCCATCTGCTTCATGGTGAATTTTGATGAATTCAACTGGAATATTCAGGGTTTTAAATTTTTCTTCGATCGCATCGATCACATGACCTGCAGCACCATTCCCCGCATTGACCACGAGTTTTAAAGGTTTGATTTTTGTAGGGTCAATATAGGTCATCAAATGATCAATAAATTCGGGCAAGATATTATAATGCTGAGTTGTACCTTTGATTTCGACTTCTTTAAACTGATTTTTTTCAGCAAGAAGTTGGATATCTTTTAAACCTGAGTCTGCACCAATCGGACGAGCATTTTCGCGTACAAGCTTCATGCCGTTATAGTCCATTGGGTTATGGCTGGCTGTTATTTCGATCCCGCCTTGCACATCAAGATGGAATGCACCGAAATAAACTTCCTCAGTCCCAGTCATGCCTAAATCTAAAACATCAACGCCTGCATCATTCAGGCCATTGATGGTGGCTTGTTTCAGTGCTTCACTGGTTAAGCGAACATCACATCCAACCACTACTTTTTGAGGTTGATAAATTTCGCCATAAGCACGTCCAACACGGTACGCGATATCTTCATTGAGTTCTGTGCCCAATTTTCCGCGGATATCATAGGCTTTGAAACAAGTTAATTTTTCCATGTTAAGGTTCTAATCTATTGAGTAAATTGAATACGAAAATTATAGCGATTTTGATGTAAGTACGGCATGGGTTGAGATAAAAAATTACATTTAAATTCAGTAAATTAATTTACTTTATGATGCTTATTGTTGGTTGTAAATCAAGCAGCGCTCATAAGTGGATGAATTTTTTTGGAAAAAGTGCAGTAAACGTTTATTGGTTGTAAAAATTGAATTTATAAAAATTTAATAATAAAAAAGCCCTGATATTGATCAGGGCTTTTTTGAATCTGGAGCGGGAAAGGAGACTCGAACTCCCGACCCCAACCTTGGCAAGAGTCACCGACATAAAATACACTAAATAACATAATTGGTATTTTAATAAACCCTATATATAACAGTTATATAGGGTTTTTGTTTTGTGTAGTGTAATTTAAGGTAGAGTAGGGTGCTTTAATTTTTGGTCACTAATTTCAATATGTAAATCAACAATAATTACCGACATATATATTCTCTATCTAAGGGTGGTTTACTATTTGGGTGGTGTTTCAAAAAGTATGCTGAAAAAAACAATATGGCTTTTGATAAAATAGAGGTATGAAAATAACGCTACAAATCAAATGTCCTACC
>NZ_JBWYIQ010000023.1:0-47780 GCF_056779795.1 Acinetobacter sp. ANC_7682
GGTAGGACATTTGATTTGTAGCGTTATTTTCATACCTCTATTTTATCAAAAGCCATATTGTTTTTTTCAGCATACTTTTTGAAACACCACCGAAACATTTAAAAAAACTTTTGCGAGTGTGGAAACAGAAGTGACTGAAAGTAAAGCCGCAATGACCCCAATTTTAAAAGAACGCATCATTATTCCCATGTGTTTGTCGTTTTTTGATGATTTGAGCATAGGGAAATTTTTTAAAATAAAAAAATAAGAAGAAATGAAAAAGTTATGATCAAAACAGCTATTCATTTTGTGAGTGACTTTTTACACTATGAGAACGGAATGAGGTTGCTTGAAATGATCTGTTTAAAAAATGCCAAGCCAATGGATGCAATATCTATTTTGGATCGTGGCTTCCATTATGGAGATGGCTGTTTTACCACGGCGAGAATTCGAAATAATAAAATTGAATTATTTGAACGTCATTTAAAAAGATTGAATACCGCAATTGAGCAATTGTCGCTTCAAGCTAATCTCGACTATATTGCTGAGTCTATCCAGTATTTACAGCAAGCGTATGATCAATTAAACGGAACCATTAAAATTGTACTGAGTCGAGGCGAGGGCCAACGAGGATACAGTTTACCGCATCATTCAGCAGATCTTTGGCTGTATTATTATCCGCAAAACGTGACTGATCATCACTATGAAGTCATTGCGAGTGGTTTACTTGAGCGAGCAATGGGTTTAACCATGCCACAATTGGTGGGAATTAAATCACTGAATCGGTTAGAACAAGTGTTACTAAAGCAGGAAGCCGATGAGAAGGGTTTTCAAGAAGCCTTAGTTACAGATGTGCAAGGCTATATTGTTGAAGGAATCAGCAGTAACTGCTTTATACGATTGAATGATACGTGGATTTGCCCTGAACTTCGTTATAATGGCGTTCATGGGGTGATGCGTGCTGAAATTTTGGAGCGCATGAATCATTATGGTATAACGTTCCAAAAAAGAGTAATTGATTTGAATGAGCTTCCTGACATTCAAAGTGTATTTTATTGTAATGCGCTCCACCCAATGAAAATCGCCTCTTGCCTTGATGATCATCGATTAGATACACAAGCGTGTATTGATCTTTTTCGCCACCTTCAACTTAATCAGATTTAAAGCTTATGTCCTCTCCTCAGAAATCAACAAAGAAAAAGAACAGCAAGACATCCTTTAAACCTAAAGCGCTTTTACTCATTATTGCAGGCCTAATGTTGCTTGCAACCATGATTTTATCTACAAGTCTATGGAAGGATTATCCTGTAGAGGGTAAAAAGCAAATGCTCGCGATTAATCATGGTGATACTTACTCACAATTTATTGATCGTTTAGCTCAAAATAAACAAGTTTCATTTCCCATTATTTTAAAGATTTATCAACGATTGATGATTCATGACAGCATGAAAGCTGGAGTTTATGAAGTTAAAGAGGGAATGAGTGTCCGTCAAGTTCTAGACATGATTTCGAATTCTGAAAATGCACAACTGAATCGAATTTTGGTCATTGAGGGTACAACATTTAAGCAGTTAAAAAATGCACTCAAAAATGATGAATTGGTGACGAAAGAGCTGGTTCATTTGAGTGATGCAGAAATATTAAAGGAATTGAATATTCCATTTTCACATCCAGAAGGTTTATTTGCGCCTAATACTTATTTTTTTGCGAAGGGTGAAACAGATCGTAAAATTTTAACTGATTTGTATCAACATCAGATGAAGGCACTAGATAAAGCCTGGGAAAATCGAGCTTCTGATTTGCCTTATAAAAATAAATATGAAGCGCTCATCATGGCATCAATTATTGAGAAAGAAACCAATGTTGATCATGAGTTAGATAAAGTCTCGGGCGTATTCGTTCGTCGATTAAAAATAGGTATGCGTTTACAAACTGATCCAACCGTCATTTATGGTATGGGCGATCAATATACGGGCAACATTACCCGTAAAGATTTAAGAACGCCGACACCATATAACACATATACGATTTACGGATTGCCACCAACACCGATCGCATTACCAAGTGATAAAGCGATCGAAGCGGCAATGCATCCAGATCATTCTGACTATATTTATTTTGTGGCGACTGGAAATGGAGGTCACAAATTCAGTACCAATCTAGATGACCATAATCGCGCTGTTCAAGAATATCTTGCTGTGATTCGATCTAAAAAATAAGGGGTAAAATAGACGTGTTTATTAGCTTTGAAGGCACAGAAGGTGTTGGTAAAACGACATTGATCCATAAAATTCGTGACTACTTCCTTGAGCAATCAAAGCAAGTTGTTCTAACTCGTGAACCAGGTGGTACTCCGCTCGCTGAGCAAATTCGTTCCGTACTTCTGACGGTGAATCATGAAGAAAGAATGAGTAATGATACTGAACTATTATTGATGTACGCAGCTCGAGCGCAACATCTGCAACAAGTTATAATGCCTGCACTTGAAAATAGTTCGATCGTGTTATGCGACCGTTTTTGTGATAGCAGTTTCGCGTATCAGTGTGCAGGTCGTGGGTTAAGCCGTGAAAAATTAGCGCTTTTAAACCAAAACTTTGTTCTAAAAATGCCTGACCTGACATTTTGGTTGGATGCTCCGACTGAACTCGGAATGCAACGAGCGCGTGCGCGTGGAGCATTGGATCGGTTTGAACAAGAAAAAGCAGCTTTTTTTGAAAAAGTACGCGCAGGATTTGCTGAATTACATCAGTTAGAACCCAATCGTGTTAAGCGTATTGATGCAACACGAAGTCCTGAGCAAGTATTTAATGATGCAATTGAACGAATTAGTTCATGGAAAGCTGAGCATAAATGCTAATTAAAAGATGCAAATATGATTTATATTGAGTCATTGTTTATGGAAGAACGATTAGACTCAATATGATCAGTAATAAAGAAGAAATACTCAAATTCCTACAAACCGAATTTCCACAAAGTCTCCAAAAATGTGAAATAATGTCAGTAGAGCCACGTGGTGCTACAGTCATTTATCATGTTGATGAAAATGATTTAAGACCTGGAGGGACAGTTTCAGGTCCGACTATGATGACAGCAGCCGATTATGGATTGTATATCGCAATACTCGGAGAAATTGGTATTGTAGGTCTTACAGTGACGACCAATATGAATATAAACTTTCTTAAAAAACCGAAAGGTGGTTGTGACATCAAGGGTGTTTGTAAATTAATGAAAGTTGGCAAAATTCTAGTTGTCGGAGAGGTTTACTTGTACTCTGTTGGGAATGATGAGCCGATAGCTCACGTTACTGGAACTTACTCAATTCCTCCCAAAAGGGCATAAAAAAGCGAGTATGAACTCGCTTTTTTATGTTGAACTTAAACCTCAACTAAAGGTGTTTCCACTTCAAAATTTGGTGGGGTGAGTACGGTTTTTCGTAATTCTTGCGAAGGCTCAGGATAGTCCAAAGTGTAATGTAATCCGCGTGATTCTTTTCTTTGCATCGCACAACGAATAATCATTTCAGAAACGAGCACAAGGTTACGAAGCTCAATTAGATTTTTACTGACATGATAATCTTGATAATATTCGGTGATTTCATGTTTCAGCATTTCAACGCGGTGTAATGCACGTTCTAAACGTTTGGTCGTTCGTACAATACCTACATAGTTCCACATGGTCTGACGTAACTCATCCCAGTTTTGTAAAATGACAACGTCTTCATCAGGATTCATGACTTGAGAAGCATCCCATTCAGGGACTTCATAGTGATCTATAATATTTTGATGTTGATCTTGAATATGCTTTGCTGCACTCATGCCATATACAAAACATTCTAAAAGTGAGTTACTTGCCATACGGTTAGCGCCGTGTAAACCTGTATAAGACGTCTCACCAATCGCATATAGACCTTGAATGTCCGTTTGACTATGTTCATCGACTACGACACCACCACAGGTGTAGTGCGCTGCTGGCACAACTGGGATCATATCTTTGGTAATATCAATACCCAGCTCGAGTAGGCGAGCATACAACGTAGGGAAGTGCTCTTTAATGAACTCAGGGGTTTTGTGGGTAATATCTAGCCATACATGTCGTATACCCAATCTTTTAATTTCGTAGTCGATAGCTCGAGCTACAATATCACGTGGTGCTAACTCTGCACGTTCATCGAAACGAAGCATGAAGCGTTCGCCGTCAGGTAAACGAAGATAAGCGCCTTCACCACGCATTGCTTCAGTAATTAAGAAGGAACGTGCTTGAGGATGATATAAACAGGTTGGGTGGAATTGATTAAATTCCATATTGGCGACGCGGCATCCAGCACGATATGCCATTGCAATACCATCGCCTGTAGCGATATCAGGGTTAGAGGTATATAAATATGCTTTCATGGCACCGCCACATGCCAGTGCAGTAAATGGTGCTAAGAAAGTATGCACTTGCTCGGTTTGCTCATCTAAAGCATATAAGCCTAAAGCACGATTTTCCTGATTCAAATGCCCCAGCTTATGCGCTGTAATGAGGTCAATCGCAATGTAATTTTCAAAGATGTGAATATTGTTTTTTTCTTGTGCCCGTTCAACTAAAGTGGTTGAAATTGCTTTCCCTGTTGCATCTGCGGAATGAATAATGCGGCGCTGAGAATGCCCACCTTCACGTGTGAGATGCAAGTTATCTTCATCATCGAGTGTGAATTTAACACCTTGTTTCAGTAAAAAATCAACAGAGGGTTTTCCTCCTTCAACCGTGTGTTGAACAGCTTGTTTTTCACAGAGATAAGCACCTGCAATGAGCGTGTCATCAATATGTTGTTGAATAGAATCAGCCTCATCAAGAACAGCTGCAACGCCGCCTTGTGCATAATACGTGCTGGCATCTTTCAAATGAGATTTTGCTAACACTGCGATATTAAAATGATCAGGTAATGAGAGTGCTAGACTTAAACCCGCACCGCCACTGCCCACAATAATCACATCAAATTGATGCGTACTTGTATTTTTCGGCATTTCCATTCGCAAACTGAATTTTAAAAGTGCGTTAATATGGCTCTTTTTCAAAGCAAAATTCAAGAGTTTGATTGATCAATTTTTTTTTTATGCACTTGAACTATTAGTTTTTAATCATATTTTAAGTAAAGTATTGTTTTCTATTAATATAGAAACATTTATTTACGCACAGAGAATTTTGATTGTGCTAAAAATTATTTTATCCAAGAATCATAAATGAGAGTTCACTTAACATGAAAAATCGCGTTATAGCATCAGGACTTTTTGCTGCAGTATTTACTGCGGCAGTGCAAACTCAAGCGGCGGCTACTGTTGACTTTTCAAATCTTGTAGAGCGAGTAAGTCCGGGTGTCGTCAGCGTGAATGTTGTTAAGAAAATGACACAAGAAGAAATTCTTCAACAACAAGTACCTGAACTACTGAAACGATTCTTCGGCAATCAAATTATTATTCCGCAGCGCCAAGCTCCTCAAGAGAAAACGGGTTTTGGGAGTGCATTTTTTATTAGCCGTGATGGTTACCTGATTACCAACCATCATGTTGTAGAAAATGCTTCACAAATCACCATCATGTTAAATGATCGTCGCGAGATTGATGCCAAAGTTATTGGTAGTGATGAACGTACTGATGTGGCATTACTGAAAGTTGAAGGTACGAACTACCCAGCACTTTCGACTGGGAATATCGACCAATTAAGAGTTGGGGAACCTGTTCTCGCCATTGGCTCACCGTTTGGTTTTGAATACTCGGCATCTGCAGGGATTGTCAGTGCCAAATCAAGAAATATGTTGGGTGAAACATCAGTTCCGTTTATTCAAACCGATGTCGCATTAAACCCTGGTAACTCTGGGGGACCATTGTTTAATCAACAAGGTCAAGTGATTGGTGTGAATTCTCGTATTTTCAGTGGTACTGGCGGATATATGGGATTGTCATTCTCCATTCCAATCGATGTAGCGATGGATGTGGCGGATCAATTAAAGAAAACTGGTAAAGTTACTCGCTCATATCTTGGTATTCATTTACAAGAGATTGATCGTAACCTCGCAGAAGCTTATAAACTACCAAAACCTGAAGGTGCTTTAATCACAGAAATTGCGCCAAACTCCCCAGCAGAGCGCGCTGGTTTAAAGCAAAATGATATTATTTTGAAATACAATGGAACTGCAATTTCAAGAACGAGTGAGCTATTAAATTACTTAAATAGAACACAGCCAAATCAAAAAATTCAGTTAGAAATCTTGCGCGATGAACGTGTACGTACGATTTCAGCAACACTTGCATCAGCACCAGATGAAACACCTGCACAAGCGCAAAATGTAAGTGAAGCTAAAAAACGCGGACCTACATTAGGTGTTGCGATACGCGAACTTGCACCTGTTGAAAAAACACGCCTTGGTGTTAAAGGTGGTGTCTACATTCAAGAGGTTGTACGCGGAGGTTTGGCGGCACAATCTCGTATTATGGCTGGTGATGTGATCACCTCGATTAATGGTAAGAATGTAAGTACAACACAAGATTTTGTGGAAGCGGTGGCTAATCTTAAAACGAATACAGTTGCACGAGTGGGTATCATCCGTGAAGGGCGAAATGCCATGATCGGATTAAGAATCAAATAAACATAAATTGAATAAAAGGCCTTGCGACAGCAAGGTCTTTTTTATTTAACCCTAAAATTATATTAAACTCTTTTCGAATGTTGATGATGAATACGCAATACAAGGGAATACAGTGAGTACAATCTTTGACCTTAAAATAAAAGCAACAGCACAAGACATTGATATTTTAGGTCATGTGAATAATGTGGTGTATGTAAAATGGATGCAAGATGTTGCAACAGCACATATTCAACAACTGGGTCTGGGGGTTGAGCAATATCTAGAACTCAAACATGCCATGGTTGCTGTTGAGCATCACATGAATTACAGAAAGGCGTGTTTTGAAAATGATGAAATTATTTTAAGAACTTGGCTTAATGATTTGAATGCGATGTATTCATTCCGTCAGTACGCTTTTTTTAGACCTTCAGACCAATCATTATTATTTGTGGGAAATACCAAATGGGCCTGTGTAGAGATTGCGACAGGCAGACCTAAACGATTATCGCCAACATTTACTCAAGCTTATCAGCCTATTTCTGAGGTATTAAATCCTTTGGATTTCACTCAAGATTATTCTTTACCCGCTAAATAAAGAATTGCTTGAGTCGGACGAATTAAATATTTCACCACATGGTGTTCATTATTATGAATACTTTGAAAAATCCATCTGCTATAATCGTCCGCAATTTGTTAAACAGCTTTTGCTATGTAGTTTTTATTTCATGCATAGCGCAATTTATTGTTCAAGGTAACCCATGGCGCAAGCTAAAAAATCCGTAAATATCAAAAATATACGTAACTTTTCGATCATTGCTCACATTGATCACGGGAAGTCAACTTTAGCTGACCGTTTTATTCAGACCTGTGGTGGTTTGCAAGATCGCGAAATGCAAGCGCAAGTTCTAGACTCAATGGAGCTTGAGCGTGAGCGCGGGATTACCATTAAAGCTGCATCTGTGACGCTTTATTATACACACCCAAATGGCGAAGAATATCAACTGAACTTTATTGATACACCTGGGCACGTTGACTTCTCATATGAAGTTTCGCGCTCGCTTGCTGCTTGTGAAGGTGCACTTTTAGTTGTTGACGCAGCTCAGGGTGTTGAAGCTCAGTCAGTTGCAAACTGTTATACAGCTATTGAGCAAGGTCTTGAGGTTCTTCCAGTACTTAATAAAATTGATTTACCTCAAGCTGAACCAGAGCGTGTTATTCAAGAAATTGAAGACATTATCGGAATTGAAGCAACTGAAGCACCTACGTGTTCAGCTAAAACTGGATTAGGAATCGAAGGTGTTTTAGAAACACTTGTGAATACCATTCCTGCTCCGACGGGTGACCGTGAAGCGCCGCTTCAAGCTTTAATTATTGACTCATGGTTTGACAACTATTTAGGTGTTGTATCCTTAGTTCGCATTAAGCAAGGTCGGGTGCGTAAAGGCGATAAAATGTTGATGAAATCAACAGGTCAAACGCACATCATTACCTCTGTCGGTATTTTCAATCCTAAACATACAGAAACTGATATTTTAGAAGCAGGTGAAGTTGGCTTTGTGATTGCTGGTATCAAAGATATTTTTGGTGCGCCAGTTGGAGATACGATTACACTTGCTACAACGCCGGAAGTAGAAACTTTACCTGGATTCAAAAAAGTTAAACCACAGGTATATGCTGGTTTATTCCCAATTGATTCGAGTGAATTTGAACCTTTCCGTGAAGCATTACAAAAACTGCAAATTAACGATTCAGCATTATTCTTTGAACCTGAAAGTTCAGATGCATTAGGATTTGGTTTCCGTTGCGGTTTCTTGGGTATGCTGCACATGGAGATTGTTCAAGAGCGTTTAGAGCGTGAATATGATCTAGACCTGATTTCATCGGCACCGACTGTAATTTATGAAGCTGTCATGAAAAGTGGTGAGACAGTTTATATCGACAGTCCATCAAAAATGCCAGATGGATCTACTGTAGAGGATCTTCGAGAGCCGATTGCAGAATGTAATATCCTTGTGCCACAAGAATATCTTGGTAATGTAATGACGTTGTGTGTTGAACGACGCGGTGTTCAAAAAGATATGAAGTTTATGGCAAACCAAGTAGCCATTACATTTGAGATACCAATGGCTGAAGTCGTGATGGATTTCTTCGATAAATTGAAATCATGTTCACGTGGTTTTGCATCATTAGATTACAACTTCGTCCGTTTTGAGTCTTCTTCTCTTGTAAAAGTAGATGTCTTGATCAATGGTGAAAAAGTCGATGCATTGGCAATGATTTGTCACCGTCAAGATGCGCGACATCGTGGTATTGCACTTGTAGAAAAAATGAAAGATTTGATTCCGCGCCAAATGTTTGATGTGGCAATTCAAGCTGCGATTGGTGCTCAAATTATCGCGCGCTCAACAGTAAAAGCAATGCGTAAGAACGTATTGGCAAAATGTTATGGTGGTGACGTTTCACGTAAGAAGAAACTTCTCGCTAAACAGAAAGAAGGTAAGAAACGTATGAAGCAGGTGGGTAGTGTAGAAATCCCACAAGAAGCTTTCTTAGCTGTGTTAAAAGTAGAGCGATAACAACAAGGAATATCCCATGGATTTTGATTTTAACCTCATTCTCGTACCTGCAACCCTAATCTTTTTTGGATTGTGGTTGCTGGATAAATTGGTGCTCAAACAAAGAGCAACCAAAGGAAAAGGGAATGAAAATTTCATTATTACATGGGCATATGATTTTTGGCCTGTACTTGCAGTTGTGTTAGTGCTGCGTTCATTCTTCTTTGAACCTTATAATATTCCATCTGAATCCATGGTTCCGGCATTGGAAACGGGTGATTATATCTTGGTGAACAAATATCAATATGGTGTTCGTTTACCGATTAGCAACACCAAAGTGTTGAATGTCAATGAGCCTGAACGTGGTGATGTGGCGGTATTTAGATATCCACCAAACCCATCAATTAGCTATATTAAGCGTATTATTGGTTTACCTGGTGATCATATCGTTTTTGAGAATAATCAATTAACCATCAATGGTGAAAAAGTTGTAACGGAATCGGCTGAATTTAATCGTGAAAAAGATGTTTCAGACACGCCAAATTCAATTTATCATTATGAAACTTTAGGTGATCATAAGTATTTGGTTCGTAATTTGGAAGGTCAAAACCCGATTATTGCGCATTTCAATTATGCACAAACCAAACAAGATCTTCCTTATGTTGCCACTGCGAATGATCGCTTTGTGAGAACAAATGGTCAAAGCTGGGAAGTAACTGTTCCGAAAGGATATTACTTTGCCATGGGTGACAACCGTGATCAGAGTGCTGATAGTCGAATCTGGGGATTCGTACCTGAGGCAAATTTAACAGGACAAGCAATTTATGTATGGATGCATAAAGAAGCTGGTTTGAAATTGCCATCATTCAGTCGTAATGGTCAAATTCAGTAATCTTTAAATATATGGATAATAAAAAATGCGTAACACTCAACGTGGTGCATCGTATACAGCGATTTTATTAGGGGTAATTGTTGCGGCATTTGGACTTAAAGTGCTCGTAACATTGTGGCAGCCTTATTGGGATGACCGACTAATCAATCAATTGATTGAAGAACAAGTTGCAATCAGCTCAAAGGCGACAACACCACAACAGTTTGCTTCAACAATGGGGCAGAAGTTTAGCATGAACAATATCCGTGACATTGAGTTCAAAGATATTGCGACTGTCAAATCTAAACAAGGTTTACAAGTGACAAAGAAATATGAAGTAAGAAAGCCATTCTTATTTAATATTGATTTAGTCCTCACATTCGAGAAAAGTTTTGATCAAAGGTCAGTTCAAAGTAAGTGATTCTCGCTTACTGAGTCGCATCGGTTATCAGTTTAAGAAAATTGAATTACTTCAACTTGCGTTGACACACCGATCGGTTAGCCATAAACATAACTATGAACGCCTAGAGTTTCTAGGCGATTCATTGTTAGGTATGATTATTGCCAATTACCTTTATCATGCTTATCCACATGAAAACGAAGGTCGTCTGACGCGTATGCGAGCTACTTTGGTTCGACAAGAAGCGTTAGGCAAAATTGCAACAGATTTGAAACTTAGTCAGAGTTTAATACTCAGTACTGGTGAATTAAAATCTGGTGGTCATCATAGAGAGTCGATACTCGCTGACACAGTCGAAGCGATTATTGGTGCAATCTATACTGATAGCCAAGATTTAAAGTTGTTAGAATCAATTGTGTTGAAATGGTATGAACCTTATTTAGATCATATTGAACCAACAGATCAATTGAAAGATCCTAAGTCCCGTTTACAAGAGTATCTTCAAGCTCGTAAAAAACCTCTCCCAGTGTATGAGGTTGTTGATATTCAGGGTGATGCACCAAACCAACATTTTAAAGTGGAATGTATGGTTGAAGGCTTGCCAAAATGTATGGGTGAGGGTTCAAGTCGTCGTTTTGCTGAGCAAGCAGTAGCGGCGGAAATTTTAAAATTTTTGGAGCAAAAGTCTTCATGACTACTCATTCCGATCACATCGATGCTGATCACGAGTCGCAAGACAGCGGCAATGATTTAATCAATCAATTTTTTAGTTCTCAAGGTACTACAATTCCCTCAGACTACAAAAGTGGCTTTGTAGCAATTGTAGGTCGTCCGAATGTAGGTAAATCTACATTAATGAACCATATTTTGGGTCAGAAGCTTTCGATTACGTCTCGTAAGCCTCAAACAACTCGACACAAGATTGTGGGTATTGATACGCGTGAGAAATCTCAGGCAGTATTTGTTGACACCCCTGGAATGCATAAGAAAGAAGTCCGTGCTATCAATAAAATGATGAATCGTGCAGCTCATTCAGCCTTGCGTGATGTAAATCTTGTACTGTTTGTTGTAGACGCTGACAAATGGACTCAAAATGATGAATTAGTCCTTGAGAAGCTCAAAAATGCCGAAATGCCTGTCATCTTGGTCATTAATAAATTGGACACATTTGAGAATAAAAATCAGGCATTACCACTAATTCAAGAACGTACTAAATTAATGAATTTTGCTGAGATCGTTCCGGTATCGGCATTGCGTGGCGCTAACCTTGATCATCTTAGAGATACGATCGAAAAATACTTACCGTTTCAACCACCATTGTATGCACTAGATCAACTCACAGATCGTTCTGAACGCTTCTTAGCTTCTGAAATTATTCGTGAAAAAATCATGCGTCAACTGGGTGAAGAGCTTCCATATGATTTAACGGTTCAAATTGAATCGTTTAAAACAGAAGAAGCGACTCTAAATGAGAAAACTGGTCGTATGAAGCCCGCTTGTACCTATATTGATGCTACGATTTTTGTTGATCGCCCTGGGCAAAAAGCCATTGTCATCGGTGAAAAAGGATCAAAGTTGAAAAAAATTGGTATGGATGCACGTGCTGATATGGAAAAAATGTTCGAAGAAAAGATCATGCTCACCCTTTGGGTTAAAGTCAAAGGCGGTTGGTCTGATGATGAGCGTGCATTAAAAAGCTTAGGATATAGTGATATCTAAGGGTTAAGCAGTTATAGGAGCTGATGATGATGAAGATGGTTGCGATAATTGTATGTGCTTTGGTTTTACAAGGTTGCATTCATAAAGTTGTCACAGTTCCTGTAAAAGTTGCGTATAAAACCACCAAAGGAGTCGTCAAAGGTACTGCAGCAGTAGTTGGGGCTGTTATTCCCGATGGTGATGACGATGATGAAAAAGAACTAAAGAAAGATAAATAATAAGATTAGTCGATGCGAAATGAACTTTTGCATGGATACTTAATCCATCATCGAAAGTATCGAGAGCGGAGTCATATTGTCCATTTATTCACTGAAGAGTATGGACGAGTTGACGGCATACTAAGACAACCTCCACCACCGCAATATCAGCCTATCGCACTTCAAGCGACAGGAAAGTCTGAATTAAAAAACTTCACAAAATTAGAAATTGTTAATCATCCCATTTTTTTTCATGGTGATGCATTCTTTTCAGGATTTTATTTAAATGAAATCTTATTGAGATTATGCCCATTAGAAGAGGCAATGCCAGATACTTTTGCACAGTACCACAAGACATTAGAAAATTTACAAAAATTAGCCCAACATTCAAATCCTAACGAATTCTTGAAGCAAATTCTTCGTCAATTTGAATACGTACTTCTAGAAGAGCTTGGTTATGCGATTGATTACTCGATAGACGCACACCAAAATGAAATTTTAACTTCACAAAAATATCAATTTCAATTAAACGAAGGCTTCATACCAGTTCAGTATTCAAGTGCCGCTACACTGACAGGTGAGCAAATTCGCAGCATGATAAATTATGAAAATGGTACAGATTTCAACGCTGAACAGTTACAATTACTGAATAAATTATATCGTCAAATGATTACTTCATTATTGGGTGATCGCCCACTAAAAAGTCGTCAATTGTGGATTCAAAACGCTCAATCAAAATCAAATTAGGAAAATGTTATGGCTGCATTGCTTGGTGTGAACATTGATCATGTTGCAACTCTAAGACAGGCTCGAGGCACACGCTACCCGGATCCAGTACAGGCAGCACTAATTTGTGAAGAGGCAGGGGCTGAAGGCATTACATTACATTTACGTGAGGATCGTCGTCATATTCATGATGATGATGTCCGTCGCATGCGCCCTGTACTTAAAACACGCATGAACCTTGAAATGGCAGTGACAGATGAGATGGTGGCATTTGCTAAAGAAATAAAGCCGCATCACGTGTGTTTTGTGCCTGAAAAGCGTCAAGAAGTCACGACCGAAGGTGGCTTAGATGTTGTTGGTAATTTTGAGGTTGTTAAGTCTGCTACACAGGAATTAGCAGCGATTGGATGTGATGTATCGTTATTTATCGATGCTGATATTGAACAAATTGATGCTGCAATTGCCTGTGGTGCGCCAACTATTGAGATTCATACAGGTGCTTATGCAGATGCTGAAACAGAAGAAGCACAGCAGGTAGAGTTACAACGTATTATCCGTGGAACAGAATACGCTGCTGCTAAAGGTTTGGTTGTAAATGCTGGACATGGACTCAATCTTGACAATGTTGCTCCTATTGCAGCAATTCCTCAAATACACGAATTGAATATTGGACATGCTCTGATTGCCGATGCTGTTTTTAAAGGACTTACGCAAGCAGTTCAAGATATGAAAGTAGCAATTAAAGCTGCACGATAAGATTGATAAGTACGATGTCAAATATTGATTATGATGAATTAATGAAGCCTGTCATAGGCTTCCTTGGTTGTGAAACTCCACAAGCTTGGTTAGATGAGGCTGTAAATAATCTTGATATTTTGATGCAAGATCATGCGAACTGTGAAAAGAAAGCAGCCAGTACAGCCATGAATCTCATGTTTAGATACAGCTTTTTTGTAGATTTACAAGTCAAGCTCGCTCAATTAGTGCGTGAGGAAATGCTGCATTATGAGCAGGTTTTAGAGTTTATGAATAAGCGCGGGCAGCAATGGGTTGGTTTAAGTGCCGGGCGTTATGCGGGTGGCTTACGCAAAGAAATTCGGACGTATGAACCAGAAGCGCTAATTGATGTTTTAATTATTGGTGCGTTTGTGGAAGCACGCTCATGTGAGCGTTTTTATGCATTAGCGCCTAGAGTCGATGAGGAATTAGGGCGCTATTATCGCTACTTACTAAAATCTGAATCACGCCATTATGAGGATTATTTGGCTCTAGCTCTGGATGTGGCTAAAACTGCGAAATTGAAAGATCCTGAGGAGGATATTCAAAGTCGTATAGAGCACATTCGTGAAGTTGAAAAGCAACTCATCTTAACACCTGATGAAACCTTCCGTTTTCACAGTGGAGTTCCAGCAAAAGCAGCTTAAAATATGGTTGAGAAAATCCTCCCAAGTGGGGGATTTTTTTGGCATAAAAAAAGCCCAAGTCTTAAATGCTTGGGCTTTTTAGTATTTGGCTCTCCAACCTGGGCTCGAACCAGGGACCTGCGGATTAACAGTCCGTCGCTCTACCGACTGAGCTATTGGAGAATCTGAATGCGATTATAAGGGGATTTAAGATTGGGTCAAGTGTAAATTGCCATACAATTGTCACTTTTGAGCCACATGTTGTTTATTTGCTCAAATAAAATATTTTTTTTAAATTTACTTGCCAATTTAGAATGAGCTTGTTAGATTTATTTAACAACAGAGCGCTTGAAACAGAGTTTTAAGCAGTGTGGATTTATACCAACTTGCCAGCACTAAATGGCTAAAATAGGAGAAAGCGAATGAATACGCTTACCATTTCTCAGATCTTTTCTAATCTTGAATTCTATAAACAAAATTACCTGTCTATCTTGAATTCGCCTAGTTCTTATTTCATTGAAGTAGATGGCGCGGTAATTGATGTATTTCCTTTTAAAAAACATCATCTGGTTTTGGGTGAGCTATTACAGCTGTGGTTTTCTGAAAAATGGTCTGTTGATTACGATCAATCATGCACGCTTGAACAATATTTGGCAGCAAATGACTTAACACCTAACGTAAATAAACTCTATATCTACTCCATAAAAGGGAATGCCATTCTTGGCACGAATAAATCGTTTGCTTGGGTAAATGAGTCGAATGCGGTGAGCGAGATTTTATTAAAGTCACCACTTAAATATTATGTTGAATGCCTAAGTTGTTCTCGTCCTTCAAAGCATTTGTTTAATAAACAGCTTGCAGTTTAGGCAAATTTTCACAAGTCAAATCTGAAATTGTTGAATGAATTGATTTTTTTTAAATATAGTCCAAGTTAGCCTGTGTCATTTTATCTTCTTTAGTAGGGTGAATTGGTGTTTCTAGAAGTTTTTTTATTAATTAAATCCTATATTGTGGTTGCTTAGATCGGTTTTATCTTCTATATGATGGTGCAAAGCATATCTATAAATGGGATTTTTCAGTGATAAATATGATCTTTCAGAATGAGCTATCGATACTATGAATAGTGTTTAAATTTCAATATTTTCAATATTTTCAATATTCTATTTGGATCACTGATGGACCATGTTTGGATAGCTTTAAAAAAACCTCCGACGTTTATCCAATCCTAAAAGCACAATTTGTTCGATTCAGTGAAAGAGCGTATTAACCAAAAGGTTTTATGTTGAGTATTGGGTTATGTAGGTGCATGAAGGGGTTTAGATTTAAGCAAAAAAAACCCGCGAAAATCGCGGGTTTTTGATCTGATTAATTTATCAGATTATTTTTCAGCTGCGATAGAGGCAATTGCTGCATCTACGCCTTCGATTGAGTCAGCCGCTTTTTTGATACGTGCAAGCGCATCAACTAGTACTTCATCTGCTGTTGCATATGAAATACGCATATAACCGCCTAAACCGAATGCATCACCAGGAACAACCGCAACACCAGTTTCTTCCAATAACCATGCAGAGAATTCTGTGCAAGATTTTAAACCTTTTGCACGGATCAATGGACGAATGTTTGCATAAGCATAGAATGCACCGTCAGCAGGTAAGCATGTAATGCCTTTGATATCATTCAAGCCATTAACAACCAAATCATGACGGCGTTTGAAAGCTTCAATCATTGGTTTAAGTACGTCTTGAGGACCATTCAATGCAGTTTCTGCCGCAACTTGCGAAATTGAAGTTGGGTTAGAAGTAGATTGTGATTGAATTTTCTTCATTGCGCCGATTAATTTAGCAGGACCTGCTGCATAGCCGATACGCCAACCTGTCATTGCATATGCTTTAGATACACCGTTGAGAACGATTACGCGATCGTAAAGATCTGGTGCAACTGTAGCAATGTTATAAAACTCGTCGTCCCAACGAATTGGTTCGTACATATCATCAGAAGCAACATATACTTCAGGATATTTACGAAGAACTTCAGCTAATGCTTCTAATTCTTCTTTGGTATAAATCATACCTGTTGGGTTAGAAGGGCTGTTTAAAACAACTAGGCGAGTTTTATCAGTAATTGCAGCTTCTAATTGAACTGGTGTGATTTTGAAACGTTGTTCTTCACCACATTTAACAATAACTGGCACACCTTCTGCGATGATCACCATATCTGGATAGCTTACCCAGAATGGAGCAGGGATGATTACTTCATCGCCTTTATTTAACAATGCAAGCGCAAGGTTAAAGAATGATTGCTTACCGCCACAAGAAACGAGAATCTGGTTAGCAGCATAATCAAGGTTATTATCACGTTTTAATTTAGCGATAATTGCTTTTTTAAGACCTGGCGTACCGTCAACTGCGGTGTATTTAGTGAAACCGTTGTTAATCGCTGCAATTGCTGCATCTTTGATGTGTTGTGGTGTATCGAAATCCGGTTCACCTGCACCTAAGCCAATAACGTTTTTACCAGCAGCTTTAAGTTCTGCAGCTTTATTGGTCACAGCAAGCGTTGGGGACGGTTTGATGGCATTGACACGATCAGAGAGACGTACGTCCACGGCAGTATTCCTTCTTATAGGGATTAAAAAATAAAAAGCACACTATCTTAGCTTAAATTGAATGTTTTAGTCGTCCAATATCTAGGCAAATTAGCAAAAAATCACGAAATTCACCGAATTTTAATGCAATGATACATATCCACATTAAACAACGTGGGTCGCATAAAAAAACAAATTTCCGTACAATAGCGTTAGATTGAAATGAGTAGTCTCAAATGAGTTCGGAAAATTCTCCCAAAAAGAAGCCTGTAGTGAATCTTCCATTTCCTATCAAGCAAGTGAATGACGCAAAGCAAGCTGATGAAGAAATCGAAGATCTACGTCCAAAGCCTCAGCGCTATGCTGATCGCACATGGATGCCGCCACGTGGTACACGTCGCTCAATGGGTAAAAGATAAAAAATAGGTGCTTTAAGCACCTATTTTTTTGCAGGGAAGAATTACACGTAACTTAAGTTTTGATCTAGAGTCAGTAAGTTGAATGTAGAACCGTCTTTAAATACGATTGATTCAACTTGATGTGCTTCACCTTTAGCCCAATCTTTAATAGTGATTTGATCAGCAGAATCTTTAAGTTTGATGATACGATCATTCCCAGAGTCTTGAACGAGTAAATCATCAATTGAGATACCAGCACCAAATTGAATGGTATCTTGACCACCTTTTTCATAGATTGTATCTACTCCAAAGCCTTGATCAAAATAGTATGTCTCGTTACCAAGATCGCCATACAATTTGTCGTTACCAATACCACCATTTAAGATGTTAATTAGACCCCCGTTTGCGATTAAGGTGTCATCTCCAGCGAGGCCTTTTAATTCGTTATTTACGAATTTGCTACCTGTGATAATGTTGTCAGATTGGTTACCCGTACCACTTTGTTGAATTTCTGATCCAGCAATCAAAAGTTCTTTGATTGGATTGATCAGCGTAAGGTTTTCAATATTTTCGGTTAATTGATACTGATCTGCAGAACTAATGACAGTGTCTGTACCTTCATAGTTGTGTTCAAGTACGAAGTCATATTTTGATTGTACATAATAGGTATCGTCACCACGACTACCTACGAGGACATTGATGCCTTCACCACCTTTTAGAATGTCATTGCCCCAACCACCAAAGAGCAAGTCATCACCTTTACCACCTACAAGCGTATCGTTGCCGACACCGCCTTTAATGATGTCATTACCATCTTTACCGTTTAAGGTACGTCCGAAAACTGAGTAAGTGGTAATAATGTTGGTGTTAGGGTTAAATAAGTTTGTCGCTACTGCTACAGAACCAGCTAAATCACCTGCATATGCGTAAGCAAGTTGAGTCAATGTATTTACAAGTTGATCACGTGAAGAGAAGCCATCATCAAATATTTCACCTTTGATGAATTGTCCAACGAAGTTTAAGCCCTCAGTCACGATTTGATTCACAACATCAAAGATACTCGCACCAGCTTTTAAGTTCGCTTTAACCACATCACCTAATAGCTCTAAATACCAAGTAAACGGACGGCTATCACCACCGTTCAATTGTGAAGTATCCACACCTAAATAGTGATCAAGAATACTTAATGGTGTGATACCTGTCCAATCACCTAGCTTGCCACCCAAGTTTTCAAGAGCTTGAGTTGCATCCATAAGTACCAATCCAAACTTACCATCAGAGCTTGGTAAATATCCTGCTGGAACAACAGTCTCGCCATCAGCATTTTTAACGCCATTCAAGAAATTGTCAGCTAAAGTTTTGATCAATACATTTGATGCTTGCCAGAATTGTTCATCCGTAATATAGATGCCTTTATCTGCGAGTGATTTACCTGTTCCTAAGCGAACATATTGATAAAGGAAGCTCTGAGGATCATCTATTGCAACAGCTTCAGCAACTTTTAACCAGTTTTTAGTACCCTGATCAACTGCGTCATTTGATGCTAAATCTTCTTTGATCACGGTATAAATAGGGCGCCAGAAATTTTTACCTTGTAAAGAACCAGTTGAGATAAACTTGTTATATAGTTCTTGAACTTGTTTAAATGCAGATTCACTTACGCGGTAACTGAATTGATTGTCAATTTTGTAGAATTTAGGACGACCGTCATCTGATGGATTAGATTGATCTGGTTGTTTTGGTTGCCCCCATTCTCGATCAAAATGTGAGTCTGAAGGTGGAAGAGTGGCACCAATATCCTTACCAATATTTACGATAATGTCTGAAATTTGATCAATGATTGCATCACCGGCTTTATGAATTTCTTCGAAACCAGGAATGAATTTATCACCAACTTTAACCAATGGCGCAACGCTATCTAATAAATCATTCACGATGCCATCTTTGCCGATAATCAAATTACCAACCAGCTCACTTGGAATTTTTAAAATTGAATCAAGGCTAAGTTCGCCATCTTTCCATTCATTTTTGTGGTGTGTATCTTTTGCTTCTACATTTGAGCCGAGGGCTTCACCAGCACCACTGAGTAAATTCGATGCTGCATCGATAATACGGTCACCTAACTCATGAACAACTTCAAATGGTTTACCAAGTAGAGCATTACCTGCTAGGCCAATAGGAGAAGCCACATCTAAAACTGTATTGACTAAATTTGCTGTTGTGACTAAACCATTACCTAGTAACTGAGCTGGAATAGAAAGTACTGAGCTAAATTTGAAATCAGGAACATAATCGAAAATAGGTTCAAGTTCATTTTCAACTTGATTTGCAACTGTATTCACAATTGATTTTAGGTTTTCAGTAGCTGATGGAAGCTCTTGAGACCATTCATTGTCATAATGCGTATCTTTAGGTTCAATAGTCCCGCCAATCGCTGAGCCAATGTCATGAGCCACATCAGAGACAGCATCAATAATCGTATCACCTGCTTTATGAACAACATCAAAACCAGGTATAAGCGCATTTCCTGCAATAGCAATTGGTGCAGCAGCATCAAGAATATCATTGGCAATATTGGTTGCACCAATAATGGTGTTTCCAATTAAATCCCCAGGAAGGCTTAAAATATTATCTAAGCTGAGTTCTTTGTCTTCCCACTCATTTTTATGATGAGTGTCATTCGGTTCGATGGTTGCACCAAGTGCTTTACCCACTGAATTCACTGCATCTGAAGCTGCATCAATAATTTTATCACCAATTTCGTGCACTGATTCGAAGGGTTTGCCAAGTAAAGCATTACCTGCTAAACCAATAGGAGAAACTACATCAAGAACAGTATTCACAGCATTGGTGGCAGCGATTAGACCATTACCAACGAGTTGAGCTGGAATTGAGAGAACTGAACTTAATTTAAAGTTAGGTAAGTAATCGAATGATTTATAATTGAACAAAGCCATTGTTATAGTCTCTTATAAAAATAAAGTGTTTTTAATCATTGTTTGTGATTAAAGTGTGATGAGAATCACATTTTATTAATTTAAAATCAATTGCTTTTGTTAGACAAGATCATGAATTTTTTGTCATAATTTAATGAAAAATATAGTAAAGCTTATATGAGAACTGAATAAGATTGATTTTTTCAAAAAAAAACACCAGTGCAATGACTAGTGTTTCAAGAGCAAATAAAATGTATGATCTAAAAATATAAATATTATAAACTATTGATTTTTATTGGATAAATATTTGTAGTATTGTCTCTTATGATCATACATGGATTGATCTGCACGCTTTAACATATCCTCAATTGTTTCATTCTCAAGGCTTGTAGCAAATCCCATTGATGCACTGATGATATGGTTAGAATAATATTGATTATCGATATTCAATAATTCTTGAATGGTCAAAATCGTCGACTGAACGGTAGTTTCATTTGCACCTTGCATCAAGATAACAAATTCATCACCTCCAATTCGAGAGGCTGTATAACTGGTATTGTGAATCGTTCTACTTAAGATATTACCCATTCTGCGTAAAATCTCATCACCTGCATCATGACCAAAGTGATCATTAATCGGTTTAAGGCCATTCATATCAAGAAAAATTGCAGAAACTGGGCGAATAAGTGCGCGTTCTAATCGATGGATTTCTTCAGTGTAGAACGAGCGATTTTTGAGTTTGGTTAAAACGTCGTGTTTACCTAAATATTCTAAATAGCTCTCAGCTTTTTTTCGCGCTGTAATGTCCGTTAGGGCAAGTTGTACAAGTCCCCAATCTTCTTCATAACCTGGAAACACAGTGAATTGAAGTAAAACATAACGAATTGAACCATCCAAAGCGTAGTTGATTGCTTCACGACTATGATGAATTTTCCCATTCCATAGTTCGATTAATTGTTCCTTAAAAGTTTGATGCATTTCTTTTGAGAAAACCTTTTTTAGATTTTGAAATAAATCAGATTTCGTCGATGCCTTGAATAAATCCAATGTTGCTTGATTGACATCTAGTAATACAATGTCTTCAATGCATTGTTGTACGAAATCTTGATGCACATCTAAAAAAGTTCTGAAATCATCAATACCAATTGATTTAAGATGATCGAGTCTTAATTTAATGCGACTAAAGTCTTCAACCCATAATGATGTGGGTGAATAACTAAATCTTGCTTCAGCTAATCGACGATTTTTTTCTTCTAAACGCCGAGCTTGCATATAACCACTAATATCTTCTGTAGTAAGCAAAATACGGTCTAAACTTTGTTCTGAACCAGGTAAAACGACAGCTCGCAGTTTTATGTCTAAGGGTTGACCACTCAAGGTGAAATTAGTGGTTGTACTTGTAAACTCTAATTCACCCTTCCAAAGTGCAACTAATTCCGCTACATGTGCATCAAACATTTGATGTTGGAAAATGGTGCTTAAATTTTGGGTGAGATGTTTAAGGCTTTGTGCTTCAAAAAGATCGAGTGTTTTTTGATTTACTTTAACAATCTTAATTTGATGTGCGCATAAAGTCACAAGATCTGGATTTTGCTGCAGATGTAAAGCTAAATCAGTAACCCCATCACTACGCCATTGGTTAAAGATGGTTTGAATGGCACTAAAATCTTCCAACCACATTGGGATAGGAGATAAATCAAAAATTGATGAATCAAGTATCTCCATAACTATCCTTGAACTTTTCTTTTAAAACAATAAATTGTGGATAATATAGCACTAAATTATTTTGATATAAAATTCAAATTTTTTATTATTTACGTGATTTAAGACACTTTTTTAAGCTAAGCTAACGTTGAGCTAAATCCTAAGCTCAATTCGTTAGATTTTTATTTTGATAAAAATGATGCTTGTTAATATACATGCATTTATCTGCACGGCGTAACATATCTTCTAAGGTTTCGCCTTTAAGTCTTGTGGCATGTCCGAGTGAAACGCTGATAGAAAGATGAGGGTGATCTAGATTATGTTGATGTATTTGAGTTTCAAGATCATGAACAAGGATTTTAACTTGCTCAACATCGGCATGAGGCATCAATAATACAAATTCATCGCCACCTATTCTAGAAATTGAAAAATCTTTTTTGTGAGTGACAAATTGAAGAATTTCGGCAAAGTTTTTTAGATACTGATCACCGACATCATGTCCGAACTGATCATTGATGATTTTTAAACCGTTCATGTCAATGTAAATACAAGACACTGGATAGAGATCAAGTTGCTCAATCCGTTCAATTTCTTCATTAAAATAAGTTCTGTTATGTAAATCAGTTAAAATGTCATGTTGACCCAAATAATGTAAGTGATTTTCTAATTTTTTTCGCTCAGTGATATCTGTAAGGGCGACTTGTATCACCGCCCAATCATCTAAATTATGTGGAAAAATATTTAATTGTTCTAAAACGAAGATTTGTTCTCCATTCGCGTTGTAGAAACTACTTTCTCGCTGTTGATATTCTTCATGATTCCACAATTGTAGTAACTGGCTTTTAAAATTTTCCAAACGTTTAATATCAAATAAATCATGAGAATGATGTAAAAATTGAGATTTATCTTTCACAGCAAAAAGTTTGAGCGCCGCTTCATTAACATCAATGAATTGTATTTGCTCGAAGCATTCCACAACAAATTCTGGATGTTGATGAATGTGTTGATCTAAATTTTCAATGTTTTGCATACGGAGCAGCTCAAATCTTTTTTTTATTTGGCTAAAATCCATGATCCATAGTGCTGTTGGATTATAAGTAAATAAAGATTCGGCAAAATGACGTGCTTTTTGATATTGGGAAATATCTTCGGTGGTCATGAGTAGGCATTTCCAATTATCCTCATAACCTTTTAATTTCATACCGCGTAATTGAACATCTAAACGCTTTCCATTGGTCGTATAATTGATCACTGGAATATGATGTTCAGTATTCTTCCAAAGTGATACAAAAAATTGGATTTGGAAAGTGCTGACTTCAGGATGAAGGAACTTCTGAAAACTTTCTAAAATTTCTTCTAAGTTTTTTGCTTCATACAGTTTAAGCGTACTTTGGTTAACACGTAAGGTATGAATCGTACTCAAGCAAAGGTGGAGACGACTGTGATCCTCCATTAAATATGCTTCAATATCTTCAATATCTTCAATATCTTCAATACCTTCAGCAGTCCATTGTTCGAAAATTTGTTTAACACCGCTGAAGTCTTGTAGCCACATCGCAATTGGAGATAAATCAAAGATGGTCAGATCTAAATGATCCATAGATGCGAGCCTTGGTGTTTAAAATTCATTCATTTATACAATATAAGTGAATGAATCTTATAAAATCAACATCTTATTAAACTGATTTTTTTGCTCGATGCTCAGGTTTTGGCGCAGAAATTGACTTAAGCCCTTGCCAAACATCAACAAAATCTTGTTCATTAATTTGGTAGAGTTCAAGTAAAGCCAATACCACACCACCCATCATGAATGCACGATCGGACTTCGGTTCATATTGGAAGGTTTGATCTTTTAGATGATAGAGGATATCTTCGATTTCAAATATGCGTTCACGTCCATTACTATCCACGGGGAACATCGGCGTTTCAATCAAAATATTGGCTAGTTTCTTTTCAGATTCATTTAAATTAAGTTGCTCAAATGCCGTTTCTAAAGAATCCGCGAACAGTAGTTCGGAAGAAAAAATGGCATGTAATAAAGGTTGGTTTAATTTAGGAAAGGTTCGTTCAACGAAAGGTTTAAACGAAATCGGGAAAATCACATTTTTTGATATACCTTTGAACATGGGGGCTATTTCAGCAACTTTGTAACCTGCTACACCACAACCAACGGCTGTAATAAAATACTTAATCTTGGGGTGGTTTTTTGTATAGATCTTAAAATCATTGATGTAGTGTTCAATCTGGGATAGAGGCATTTGTTGCAAATGCTCATTCATGGTGGGTATTGCATAGCTCTGTCCAGCCCATCCGCGGCCAGCACCTTTAATCGCACCGAAATGTTGAAGTGCAATTTTTGCAGCACCACCTGCATGAGTGCCTGCTAAATTACTACCAAATACAAATACTGTATCTTCATTTAAACTGTTGATAATCGTTTCATCGTGATATTGGTAAGTCATAGTTTTTTACATCAACATGCAATTTAAGTTCATGGTGCAATTGATTGCTGTAAGGGTCAAGTAAAATTGATTGAATTTATGGTTTTCACCCTCATCATCAGATGAGTAAATCATAAAGATTTGAGCAAGCAAGCCATGCATTACCAGTGTTATTGCATATTTTCATCATCTGTATAGCGAGAATTATCGAGTGAGTGACAGTCGTCCATTTGAATTAGTAACTAATTACGAGCCTGCAGGTGATCAACCTCAAGCGATTGAGAAACTTGTTAAAGGAGTAGAACAAGGTTTTAAGGATCAATTGTTATTAGGGGTAACAGGCTCTGGTAAGACCTATACGATGGCGAATGTGATTATGCAATTACAACGTCCTACTATTGTAATGGCACACAACAAAACCCTTGCGGCTCAACTCTATGGAGAATTTAAAGCTTTTTTTCCACATAATGCTGTTGAGTATTTTGTAAGTTATTACGATTACTATCAGCCAGAAGCATACGTACCGTCATCTGATACTTTTATTGAAAAGGATTCTGCTATTAATGATCACATCGATCAGATGCGGTTGTCCGCAACGCGTGCTTTGCTTGAGCGTAAGGATGCCATTATCGTTGCTTCGGTGTCCGCCATTTATGGTTTAGGTGATCCTAACGCATATATGAATATGCTCTTACATATTGTGACAGGTGATCGAGTCAGCCGTGATGAGTTGATTCGTCGATTGGTAGAAATGCAATATACGCGTAATGAACTCGAATTTTTACGAGGTACTTATCGAATTCGTGGAGAAATTCTTGATATTTTCCCCGCAGAGTCAGAACAAAATGCAGTGCGGATTGAGCTATTTGATGATGAAGTGGATTCGATCCGCTGGTTTGATCCTTTGACTGGAAAAATGATTCGTAAAGTCCCACGAATCACGATTTATCCAAAAAGTCACTATGTGACGCCTAAAGATAACTTACAGCGTGCCATCGAAACGATTCGTGAAGAACTCAAAGAGCGCTTGGCATATTTCAGAGCTGAAGATAAATTGCTTGAAGCTCAACGTATCGAACAGCGTACTCGATATGACCTTGAGATGATGCAACAGCTTGGTTATACCAATGGTATTGAGAATTACTCGAGACATTTATCAGGTCGACCAGCTGGAGAGGCCCCGCCAACGCTTTTCGACTACCTGCCTGAGGATGCATTACTTATTATTGATGAATCGCATGTTACGGTTCCTCAAATTGGTGCGATGTATAAAGGAGATCGATCACGTAAAGAAAATCTAGTGAATTATGGTTTCCGCTTGCCAAGTGCATTGGATAATCGACCAATGAAGTTTGAAGAGTGGGAACGTATTATTCCTACTACAATTTATGTCAGTGCGACGCCTGCCAATTATGAATTAGAAAAATCAGAACAAATTGCCGAGCAGGTGGTGCGTCCAACAGGTTTGATTGACCCCGTTATTGAGATTCGTCCAGTATTGACTCAGGTGGACGATGTCCTTTCGGAGATTAATCAACGTAAAGATAAAAATGAACGTGTCTTGGTCACAACGTTAACCAAACGCATGGCTGAAGATTTGACGTCATATTTAAAAGAGTACGGGATCAAAGTGGCTTATCTGCACTCTGATATCGATACTGTTGAACGTGTGAAGATCATTCATGAATTACGAACAGGTGTCTACGATGCATTGATTGGAATTAACTTACTCCGTGAAGGTTTAGACATGCCTGAGGTATCTTTAGTCGCAATTTTAGATGCCGACAAAGAAGGCTTTTTACGCTCAGAACGTTCACTTATCCAAACCATTGGTCGTGCTGCTCGAAATGTTGAAGGAAAGGCTATTTTATATGCAGATCGGATTACGGATTCAATGCAAAAAGCAATTGATGAAACGGAGCGTCGCCGTACCAAACAAATTAATTTTAACTTAGAACATGGCATCACTCCGCGTTCAGCAGTCCGCCAAGTCATCAAAGAAATTGATACTGGTGAAGAGTATGATGATGAGTCAATTGATGAGAGTGTATCGGGACAAGCACGTGCATTAAGTGCGGATGAGCGCCATATAGTTTCCGATCCAAAACTATTGGCAAAACATTTGGCTAAATTAGAGAAGGAAATGCTCAAAGCTTCGAAAGAGCTTCAGTTTGAGCAAGCAGCGCGTTTCCGTGATGAGATCGTGCGTTTAAAAGCACAGTTAATTCAGTGATTTAATTTACAGAAAACACTGTAAAATCATCACATAACGTAACATTAAGCCGAAAAATAACCGTTATTGTTGAAGAGTAAATGAATACTCACAAACAAATTCAATAAATAGGGGTTATTTAGATGATCAAGAGTCTCCCATCTGCTGGTTTCAATGTTAGCAAGATTGTATTGGGTGGTGCCTTATTGGTTGGTTTAGGGGCAGCAACGATGGTTTATGCTCAGGACAAGCCACTCAATACTGTTGAAAAAGTTGAACTCGATAAATACTTAGGTGTTTGGTATGAAGTAGCACGTAAGCCACTTTATTTCCAAAACAAGTGTGATCGTGATGTAACTGCGACATATACATTAAATGAAAATGGTAATGTGACTGTTGATAACCGTTGTTTTACCGCTGACGGTAAAGTTACCCAGTCAGTGGGTGAGGCATTTGTACAAAATCAGCCATTTAATACAAAATTGAAAGTCAGTTTTTTGCCGAGTGCTATTCGATGGTTACCAGTTGGTCGTGGCGACTACTGGGTGCTGAAACTGGATGAGGATTATCAAACTGTACTCGTGGGTGAGCCTAAACGTAAGTATATGTGGGTACTTTCTCGCACGCATAATCTTGATCAAGCAGTCGTGAATGAGTATCTTGATTATGCTAAATCTGTTGGTTATGACTTAAGTGATGTGATACGTACAAAGCAAACGGGTCAACAACCTGGTTCAACAAAATAATGTTGAAAATGATGAGAACCACGCTAAAGCGTGGTTTTTTTATGCATCGACATCTATTGATATGAATTATAGCTATAATATCGTTTGGTAAAATTTAGGTTCAGATATGTTAAAAGGTATAGCATTGTCAGTTATGGCATCAGTGACATTTGGGGTGCTATATTTTTATACGTATTTTCTTAGACCACTTGACAGTGAGCAGACCTTTGCTTGGCGAATGTTAGCAACATTACCTTTTTTAACGCTGTTTATGTGGTGGTCGGGTGATCTAAAATATGTTCGAGAAATTTATAATAAAATTTGCAAACAACCATCTATTTTAATTTGGCTCTTGATCAGTTCGTTTTTGTGTACAACTCAACTCTGGTTATTTTTGTGGGGACCAATCAATGGTCGGGGGCTTGAGGTTTCTTTAGGATATTTTTTGTTGCCTCTGGTGATGGTTCTCTTTGGTTGCGTTCTTTACAAAGAAAAGCTCTCAAAGTGGCAAATTGCAGCAGTGTTTTTTGCAATTCTTGGTGTTAGCCATGAAATCTGGCGCATCGGTACTGTGGCATGGGAAACCATGTATGTTGCTGTGGCTTATCCGATCTACTTTTTTTTAAGAAGAAAATTTGGAACAGATCATTTGGGTGGATTCTGGTGGGATTTATTGCTGGTGATTCCAGTTGCTGTTTTTCTAGCATTTTTTTATTCAAACACATTGCCCCTGATCATTGAGTTTAAATATCTCATTTTAGCCGTACTAGGTCTAGGTTGCTTAAGTGCCTTAGGGCTTGGAAGTTACATCTTGGCGAGCAGATATCTTCCATTTGTGATTTTTGGGTTATTGAGTTATTTAGAGCCGATTTTGTTGGCAGGAGTATCAATGGTAATGGGTGAACGGGTGGAAGCAGGAGAATGGTTGACTTATATTCCAATTTGGTTTGCTGTATTGCTCCTTATTTTGGAAGGTGCAATTTATCTCTATCGTCAAAGAAGAACTGAAAAGTTACTTCAATATCAACATAAGAAACTACAATCGCGTCTAGCCCAAAAAGATGAGCACTAAGTTTCATGTAATTACATAAGCATGAGTTGTACATAAGAGTTTTTGACTGAATGATAAGAATAATTACTTATTCTTTAAAAAATTTGTGACACAATTAACTAAAACATAAAAATGTGGTAAATTTGTTAAATCAATAATAATTCTAATTTAACAATCATGATTCAGTACCAAACAAGAGCAGCATTATTACAGATGGAGCCTAGTCTGGATTTAAACTGGCAAAGACTCTTAGAGCGTATATTTCAACATTCAGATAGTGACGTTCGCGAAGAAATTGATCGTCAAATTCTCAAACCTAAAGATATATTTTGGAATCGTGTGAATAACACATTCGAATATAAAGTCACGACGTCGCTGGGAATTTTAAAGCATAGTTTTTCTAGTGAAAGAATGCGCTCCATTGCAGCAAAGTTATGTCAATCTATCCAATGGTTGAAGGAGATGACGGATTGCGTACAAGTGGCGGACTATTTGGAAAATGCGCTGTATCAAATTGACCAGATTGCTGTTGAGGATAATTTAAAATTACAACGCGAAAAAATGCTAATGCGTCGGGTTTTTTTGCAAGATGTTGCTAAGTTAATTCGTGAATTAAATCTTGAAACACCAGTTGGAACTCGCCAGTTAACTTCAGCTCAGATTAAGAGCTTTATGATAGAAGTATTTATTAAGCAACAATTACTGGGGTATTGGTTTAAACCGCTTCTACCTAGAAGCTCATCGATCATGGAGCATCCTTTTTTTGCACAATGGTTGCTGAAAGAACAGTCCATTCGACACTTTGATATTGTTAAAACCTCTGAATTTCTATTCGTCATTGCACCAACCAGTCAGTTTGAACAAAATCCATTTTCGATCCGTCGTTTTTTATTTGAAGATCGAATGGAATACAACCAGCAAATTTATCTCAATGGGTTGGTTTTGGATATGCGCCGTTACAATGAAGAGGGGTATATCAAACAGTTTATGGAACACGTGCAGATGATGGTTACTATTCAGCATCAAGTGCATAAAGATGTCATTCAAATTGTGCAAGAATTTGAAGATGTTGCTGAACAGAAGATATTACCGCTTTTGACACAAAATTTAGGGATGGCTGGAAGTAATAGTGATTTTGTAGCCAAACAGCATTTACGGAAGATTGAGCAAGCATTGACTGTCGAATTGCTACAACCTCTCGTGGTGGCTTTAGAACAGCATTTATCACATATTAAAGAATATGAGCATCTGTTTAAAAGTGTGCATCGCATATTTTCAGATATTCTGGCGAATTATAAAGATTTTAAACAACAGCCTTCATTATTTTTTAATTCCTCAGTCCAATTGTTTGAATACAAGTTGTTAGCCTATTTAAAACTACTTGAAAAGCGTAAAGATGAAATATTTGTACCATTGAATATGTATGAGCGTGGAGTCATGCATGAGCGCTCCAAGAAACCGTTAAATGCATTACAAGAAGATTTAAGCCAACATATTCAAGATTACCGAGAAATGCTGTCTCATACGATGCGTTTGAAACGAGATTATGCTGAAGTTCAAGGCTCATTTTTAAAAAGAATGGTGGCTGGAGAAAAGTTAGAAAAAGAACTTCAACAAACTTCATTGGCCATGGTGAAAATCAAGAAGCAGGCTTATCTAGATATTTTAAGTGTGCCTAAAAACTATCGAAAATATAGTGTATTTATTGAATTTGAAAGTTTTTCAGCTACAAGTGAGTTTGAACGACATTATGCATTCCCTTCGGGGCAAAATGGTTTAACTAAGCTTCCAGTATTGGTCAAACTCCCAGAAAACTTAGAAGATTTTAATTTAGAAGATTTAAATATGATGTTGAGTCAGGATATTTCGGCTTCCCCAGTATTGAGTTGAACAGGCTTCAACTCAGTGACGAAATTGGATTTGTAGGCTTAATGATCAGTATTTGATATCTAAATGAAATCATTTACCCAAAAAATTATATTGTAATTCAATTGCTAAAATATATTTTTTACCAAGAGAAAATTGCTTTAGTAAAAAATAAACCGAGTTTTCATTTCAACTCTGAGTTAATTCCTTTACAATTATGGGGTTTTGAAATTTATGCTTAGATTTACAATTAATTAGAGGACGTATCTGTGAGCAAAGACACTATCGTTGCCCTACATGCAGAGCACCAAGGTCGCTGGAAAAACCGTGAAGAACTCGCGGAACGTATGATTGCCCTTGTTGGTCAGTTATACCGTGAAAAAAATATCGTAGCTACAGTATACGGTCGCTCTTTAATTAACCGCTCGGTTATCCAAATTCTTAAAGCTCACCGTCGTACACGTGTTTTAGACGTTGAACTTTCTGCTGTAGATACTTTCCCAATCCTTGAAGCATTGGTTAAAGTACAAAATATCGGCACAGCTGAAATCGATTTAGGCAAACTTGCTGTAGAATTTAAAGCAAAAGGTGGCGATGTAGATGCATTCGTTGCTGACGCTGTTAAATCACTACAAGGCAATGCCGCATCTGTTGAGCATAAAGATGTTGTGCTTTATGGTTTTGGTCGTATTGGTCGTATCCTTGCACGTCTTATGATTGGTCAGTCTGGTCTTGGTCGTGGTCTAAACCTTAAAGCGATTGTTGTTCGTAAATCATCTGATGGTGATTTAGAGAAACGTGCTTCTTTACTACGTCGTGACTCTATTCATGGTCCATTTGCAGGTACGATTTCTGTAGATGAAGAGAACGAAGCAATTATTGCGAATGGTCAATTCATCAAAGTGATCTATGCTTCTAATCCATCAGAAGTGGATTACACTGCATATGGTATTGAAAATGCATTGGTGATTGATAACACTGGTAAATGGCGTGACGCTGAAGGTCTTGCTCAGCACCTTAAATGCCCAGGCGCTGCACGTGTAATTTTAACTGCACCTGGTAAAGGTGATATGAAGAACGTTGTGTTTGGTGTTAACCAAGCTGACATTCTTGATGAAGATACAATCATCTCTGCTGCAAGCTGTACTACAAACGCGATTACACCGACGTTGAAAGTACTTCATGACAAATATACAGTGATTAATGGTCACGTTGAAACAGTTCACTCATTCACGAACGACCAAAACTTGATCGACAACTACCATAAAGCTGACCGTCGTGGCCGTGCTGCAACGTTGAACATGGTGATCACTGAAACGGGTGCTGCTAAAGCAGTTGCTAAAGCACTTCCAGCGCTTAAAGGCAAATTAACTGGTAACTCTGTACGTGTTCCAACACCTAACGTGTCTTTAGCAATCCTTAATCTGACTTTAGATAAAGAAGTTGATCGTGATGAAGTGAACGAATATATTCGTCAAATTTCTATCAACTCTAATCTACAAGGTCAAATTGGTTATACAAACTCTACTGAAGTTGTATCATCTGACTTTATCGGTTCACGCACTGCAGGTGTTTTTGATGCGCAAGCAACAATTACGTCTGGTAACCGTTTAACAGCATATGTATGGTACGACAACGAAGTAGGTTATAGCTGCCAAGTTCTGCGTATCGCTGAACAAATGGGCGGCGTAAGCTATCCAAAAGTTCCTGCTGAAACAAATGCATAATTTGTAAGGCATAAAAAGAGCCTCTTTCGAGGCTCTTTTTTATTTGCCTAAATTTACGTAATTAAGACTTTAGAGCAATATGGTTTCTTCAAAATAAGTGGTTTAATATTGAAAAATTGCGTACTTGTTCACATAAAATATGGATTGTGAGCAGGTGATTAAAAAAATAAGTGTTAAAGGATTATATTTTTGCGCATCAAATATCTTGTCATTGGCTTCGTGCTGATTGCTTTGGCTGCCGCGAGTGGTATAGCAATTGCCTTATGGGTTTTTCAACATTTTAAAATTTACATTCCACTTGAAGATCAAGCCGTGAATATTGATCTTCAGGAGCCATTGCAAGCGAAAGTTCACATCCATGATGCTTTGGATGTGAATGTGACAGGTCGCGTGAAAACGACCATTCCTATACGTGAAAATCTTTCTATTCCTGTACAACAAACATTGAATCCTATGGTTCATTTCGACAATCAAGTACCAATTAAAACGGTTATTCCAGTCCGTGAAAATTTGATTGTGGATCAAAATTTAGCAGTAGATACTAAAGTTAAGGTTCGCATTTTGGGCAAAGATATTACACTGCCATTGAAAGGGACGATTCCAATTAAACTTGATGTACCTGTTGAAATGGATGTTCCCTTAGATCAAATGGTTCACTTGAAATTTCAAGCACCTGTTCAAGCGGATTTAAAAGAGAATCTACGCATCTCATTAAAAAAGGATTTAGATGTGGATATACCAGTAGAAGGTCATTTGAATGCACCAATTAAAACTGCGTTAGAGGCTTCAGTCAACGTACAAAATACTTTGCCAATTAAAATACAAAAAGGTGAGTTGGTTATCCCACTCAATACCTTAACATTACAAAAAAATCAAAAAGTGGAAGCAGCATCACCCATTAAAGTTCAGAAGGATGATCAATCTGCTGAATCGGTGAAAGCCCAGTGAGCTCGAGAAGCATGAGTGCTAAAAAAATCGTGGGATATGGTTCGCTCTTATTTATTATCGTGGCAAGCATTGTCGCCGTAGGTTTTTGGCTATATCTCAATATTCAAGCATCCATTCAAGTCACTGCGAAGAATGCAAGTGTACAATTATCAGAATCATTGCCGACAAAAATTGATGTTGGGAATTATCTTGAGGTACAAGCGATTGGCGCGCTAAATACACAAATTAAAGTGCAGGAAAATATTGATTTAGATTTGCAGGGTAAATACAAAACCAATCTCAAGTTTAAAGTCAAAGTCCCTGTTTCTGTGAGTGTGGATTATCAAACGAAAGTAAAAATCGATCAAACGATTCCAATTAGTGCAACAACAGGTTTGGTGTATAAAACACGATTTTTACCTAAATTTCCGTTAAATTTAGATTTGCCTATTCAGCTTGAAGTTCCATTTCATTTAAAGCGTACTTATCAGGTTCCGATTACGATTGATTTTGATGGTCCTGTCTATTTAGATTTGCATGAGCAGCTTGATGTGGATATTGATCATGTTTTCAAACCGGTATTGCATTTAAATGATCCAATTTTGATGAAGGATGTATCTAGTTTTAGAGCAACAATGTATAACTTGGAGCGAGAAACAAAGGCGAATTTAGATATGAACTTGGATTTACCCCTTCGCAATATTAAAAAGTAAAAACTCCCCTTAAGGGGAGTCTATCCTCTAAGCATTCAGGGCTTGCTGAATGCTTTCACGAATCGATGTGGTTTTTCGACCAATTAAATGTTCAAGATCTTTGTGTTCACTGTACATCGCACCATGGGAAGTGTGAAGATCTGCATCTACAATGACGTCAATGAGACCTCCTGGTAAACCAGCTTGAATTAATCCTTGACGATAATCTTCTGGAGATAAGTTTTGATATTTCACGGGCTGTTGTGAAAACTCAGAAAGTAGGGTCGCAAAATCTTTTAAGCTAAAGCTTTCGCTACCAGCAAGCTCGTAAACTTTATTGAAATGTTGAGTGGATTCATCATTTAATATTTGAGCTGCAGCAGTGGCATAATCCAAACGAGAAGCTGAACTAATTAAACCATCTTGAGCAGCTCCGTATACGATGCCTGTTTCGATTTGATGGGTGAGGGTAGATAAATAGTTTTCGCTATACCAATTATTTCTTAAAAAGGTGTAGGTAATAGAACTTTCTCGTATTAGTTTTTCTGTTTCTCGATGTTCATTGGCTAAGCCAAGCGGAGAGTGATTTGCATTCAGTAAGCTGGTATAGATTAAGTGAGGAACTCTAGCTTGAATCGCAGCATCAATAACAGCCTTGTGTTGTGGAGTACGACGACCAATCTCATTGGCAGAAATGAGCAGGAGTTTATCAACATCCTGAAGGGAATTTGCGAGATCATTTGGCTGATCATAATCAAATTTGCGTACTTGAATATCTTCAGAAAATAAAATTTTAGCTTTTTCTGGGTTGCGAACCAAAGCAATAATTTCATGCTTGCTATGAAGTTTTTTAAGTTCTTGAACAACTAAACGACCTAATTCACCAGTTGCACCTGTAATCGCAATTTTCATTTTAATTTCCTCTCATTGTGGCTAAAAAATAAACTTGATGCAGGCATATTAATCTGTTAACTTACTTAATGAAAGTACGTACCTAAAAGTAAGTTATTAACTGTTAAGAGAAAAATGATGAATACATATGCGCATAGTGATTTATTAGGTCAAGTTTTATCCAGTGAATGTCCTTCTCGTGAAATTTTGGAGCATCTCACCAGTAAATGGTCAGTTCTCGTCCTAAGTTGCTTGAGTGATGGTGTGCATCGTTTTAGTGAGCTAAAACAAAGAATTGAGGGGGTGAGCGAAAAAATGTTGGCTCAGACACTAAAAACCTTAGAAAAAGATGGTTTTATTTTGCGCACTGTCTATCCAGTAGTTCCTCCAAAGGTGGAGTATCAACTCACTGTATTGGGTTCAAATGCAGCGATGAAATTAAATGAGTTGATCCATTGGATTGAGCGAAATTTACCCGAGATTTTGGAAAGTAAGGCAATTATTACGCGATAGTTATATTTCATCATTTCGTTATCGCTCAGTTTAAAGTGTGTACTGAGCGAGATGTTTATATGGTTTTCATGATCTTAAAATCATAACGATCAATACATAAAATTAAAATTGAGAAAAACAGTCCCAAAGCAACGCAACCAATCCATGCATAATGTTCCCAAGCATAGACAGCACCTAAAGAACCTAATGCAGCGCCTGAAAAGTAAATGGTCATATATACAGCATTAATTCGTGAGCGTGCTTGACCATCAATACGATAGACTAGATTTTGATTTAAAACATGAAATGCAGTGAGACCAAAATAGCTCATCAATACGCCAAGTGCATAAATGAAGATGTTCTGTTGCGCGAAATATAATGGAATACAAGAGAACAGCATCAAGCTGATACATAATTGAGCGACAAATTCTTCTTTCCCTTTGCCAACTGTTTTACCAGACCAACTCGAGGAATAAATTCCGATAATACCTAACAGACCAAATAGACCAATTTGAAAATCAGTAAATTCATATGGGGCACTCCCTAAAACAAAAGTCATCGATGTAAACACCATTGAGAGAATGCCAAATCCTAGGGCACCCGCGCAGGCACGGCGTATGAGATGCGGATTATGCTTCGCGATGCTCCAAAGTGATTTGTAAATATCGGTGACTTGTAAATGCGAAGCAGGTTGAGTGTCGGGGAGTTTTTTCCACATTAAACATGCAAAACATAAAGTCAAAATACCACTACTGAAATAAACGCCTTCCCAAGACCAATAAGTTGAAACAAAGCCGGCAAATGTCCTAGATAAAATAATCCCCATGACCAGTCCGCTCATGAGTTTACCTACAACTGCTGAGCTTAATTCAGGTGGGCTAATGGAAGAAGCAAAAGGGATTAATACTTGTGCTGATATGGCTCCAAATGTTGCACAGAGCGTAAAGATATATAAAGTGCTAATATCTGAGCTGAAAGACAAAAGGATCTGCGAAATTGCCGCAAATATCATTAAACTCACAATGAGTTTTCGTTTATTAAAAAAATCTCCAAGGGGTACCAAAAGCATGAGTCCGAGCATATAACCCACTTGAGCGATAACTACGGTAAATCCGGCTTGGCTGGTCGAAATTTCTAAACTTCTTTCGATTGAAAAAATCAGTGGTTGATTGAAATAAGCTGAACCTGCACAGACACCACAGGCCAAAGCCATAACAAGCACGAATTGTGAGGATAAAGGGGTAGCAGAGCGATCCATGTCAAAATCTTAGAGTGCAATTTAATGCACTATAGGCATTATTTTATGGTTTCAGAAATAAATAAAACCAATGATGTCATTTGATAAAACAATGAGTAATGAATAAATCAAATTTAATGCAGTGATACACCAAAATATTAAAGACTCAATTTATGAAAAAAGTCGCTAACTTATTCTCAACCTGCATAAATATAGTCGAGAAATACTTTAAAATATGGCAGAATAGACGGTTTTAAAGTTTTTAGAGGATTGGCATTATGCGCTTTGTTGATGAAGCAGTCATTACCGTAGAGGCTGGCGACGGTGGCAATGGCGTAGCCAGTTTTCGCCGTGAAAAATTCGTACCATTTGGTGGTCCAGATGGTGGTGATGGTGGTCGTGGTGGCAGCGTATATATTCAAGCTGATGACAACACCAGTACGCTTGTAGATTATCGTTATACCCGTAGATTTCGTGCTGAACGTGGTAAAAATGGTGCTGGCGCAAACTGTGCAGGTCGCGGTGGTGAATCCGTAACACTATATGTTCCAGTAGGAACAACAATTGTAGATACTGAGTCTGGCGACATCATTGGTGATTTAATTGAAAATGGTCAACGTGTTCTTGTTGCTCAAGGTGGTGACGGTGGTTTAGGTAACACTCACTTTAAGTCATCAACGAACCGTGCTCCACGTAAATGTACACATGGTAACAAAGGTGAGTTCCGCGAAATTCGCCTAGAGCTGAAAGTCTTGGCAGATGTTGGCTTATTAGGTATGCCAAATGCGGGCAAATCAACATTTATTCGTGCTGTCTCTGCAGCAAAACCAAAAGTAGCAGATTACCCATTTACAACTATGGTACCTAATCTTGGTGTTGTAGATGCAGATCGTCACCGTTCATTTGTAATGGCTGATATTCCAGGTTTGATCGAAGGTGCTGCAGAAGGTGCAGGGCTTGGTATTCGCTTCTTAAAACATTTGGCGCGTACTCGTATTCTTCTACATATCGTGGATGTACAGCCAATTGATGGATCAGATCCAGCTTATAATGCTAAGGCAATTTTAAATGAACTTTTAAAGTTCTCTCCAACATTGTCAAAACTCCCAGTGGTGTTGGTTTTAAATAAAGTAGATCAGTTGCCTGAAGACTCAAGAGATGAGTGGTGCAATCACATCCTTGAAGAGTTGAAATGGGAGGGTCCAGTATTTAAGACTTCAGGCTTGATGTCTGAGGGAACCAAAGAAGTCGTTTATTATTTAATGGATCAAATTGAACAACAGCGCGAACGCGAAGTTGAAGATCCAGAGTATGCAGCAGAAATGCAAGCATTCCGTGATCAGCTTGAAGCTGAAACACGTGAACAAACCATTGCAGCTAAAGAGGCTTATCGTGAAATGCGTCGTAAACAACGTCTTGCCAGTCAAGAGGATGACGATTTTGACGATGATGAAGATGATGGCGAAATGGAAGTGTACTACGTACGTTAATCTCTTTATATAAGAGACAGAGGACAAGATGATAGAAGTGGTAGATGGGCAACGTCAGCTCAAGGGTTGCAAAAGAATCGTTGTTAAAATCGGATCATCTTTACTCACAGCAAACGGAAAAGGTTTAGATATAGATGCAATCTCGCATTGGGCGGGGCAAATTGCAGATCTACACAATGCAGGGCATGAGATTATTCTCGTGTCTTCCGGTGCTGTGGCTGAAGGTATGGTTCGAATGAAACTTGAGAATCGACCCACGGATCTACCCAGTCTTCAAGCTTGTGCTGCCATTGGTCAAATGGGGCTGATACAAACTTGGTCTAGTGTATTGTTGAATCACAATATTCAGTCTGCACAAGTTTTATTGACTCATGATGACTTGGCTGACCGTCGCCGTTATTTGAATTCTTGTGATGCTTTACAACATTTAATCGATTGGAAAGTGATTCCAGTGATTAATGAAAATGACACTGTATCTACTGATGAGATTCGATTCGGAGACAATGATACTTTAGCTGCAATGGTTGCAGGCCAAGTTCATGCTGATTTATTGATTATTTTGACAGACCAAGAGGGGATGTTTGATTCAGATCCTCGCTCAAATCCTAATGCGAAGTTGTTTCATACAGTTCGCGCATTAGATGAAAGTTTGTTTGATATGGCAGGTGGTGGTGGTAAGTTTGGTCGAGGTGGAATGCTGACCAAAGTACGTGCTGCTCGTTTAGCTGCGAAATCAGGATGTCCTACACTGATTGCCAGTGGAGACAGTAATCATGTGTTAACTCGATTAATGTCGGGTGAGATGCTAGGTACGTTGTTTATCACTGATAATGATCGAATCACTGCTCACCAACAATGGTTAGCTGCGCATTTGCAGACTGCAGGGCGATTGGTGATTGATGATGGTGCTGTGAAAGCGATCAAAGAAAATCATCGGAGTTTATTGCCTGTAGGTGTGAAAGCAGTTGAAGGGCATTTCGAGCGTGGTGATGTGGTGGAGTGTGTGGATCAGCAACGGCATCGCGTCGCAGTTGGTCGTGTCAACTTTAGTTCACGTAGCGCTGAAATTGTCAAAGGCTTACCCTCAGATAAGGTACACCAAGTTCTAGGTGAAGCACGTTCATTAGAAATGATCCATCGCAATCATATGGCAATATATTAGCAAAAACCTACCATAACCTAACATAACGTTAAGGCTTGATTCTGAAAGGGATTGAGCCTTTTTCTTGTGTGATGCAATAACATGCAATAGACTAGCAGGAGGTTAAACTGAGAGGTTAAATTGGAGGTTAAAAAAATTAATCGCCATAAAATTTGAAATCTCTTAATTGCCTGAAAATTTAAGCATTGTCGTGAGGTCGCTGTGTTATCTAAATTGCAGATTGATGCTATTAAGCCATCGAGTAAATTACAGAAAATTAATGATAGTGAGATGCTGTATTTATTCGTATCTCCGACAGGTCGTAAAACCTGGAAGGTGCTTTATACGCTGGACGGTAAAAAGAACACAATCACACTGGGCGAGTATCCAAAGGTACTCAATGCTAAAGATGCACGTTTAAGACGTGATGAGATAAAAAAACAAATATCAGAGGGCATCCACCCAACAGAACAAAAACGACAAGACAAGATTAAGGATTTATCAGATATGGCATTTGCTGATCTGATCCAGCTTTATGCTGAAAAAGTCACACCACACAAAAGGGGCGGACGTGTGGAAATTGTCATTTTGAATAGTTATATAAAATCATTTCCCCGATTGATGAAGAAACCAGTAAACCAACTGGGGCAGCTAGATATGATTCAATTTAGGGATGAGCGATTAAAAAAGGTAAAGAGTGCGACAGTAGCTAGGGATTTAGGTTTATTAAGTGCTGTATTCAAGTATGCACGACAAGAGCTAAGAATTATGAGCAGCTCCCCATTGGATGATGTGGCCAAGCCGAAACAGTCAGTGAGTAGAAATAGACGTATTTCACAAGATGAGATAGAGAGAATCTTGGATGCTTTTAAATATGATGGACGTTCCCAGCCAATCACTAAGAAACAACAAACAGCATGGGCGTTTTTATTTGCTATTGAAACAGCAATGAGGGCAAGCGAGATAACAGGCTTAAAGTGGACGGACGTTTACGACAAGCATGTAGAGCTTGAAATCACAAAGAACGGCGCAGCTAGAAAAGTGCCTTTATCCAAGCGAGCTATTGAGCTTTTGAGTTATATGCGAGGGATAGACGAAACCGAGGTATGCACTCTTAAAAATAAGGTGGCTGATGGTGAAGTGGGCAGAGGTGGATTGTCAGCATACTTTACCCAGGTGGTGAAAGGTAAATTAAAAATTAATGATTTAACTTTTCACGATACCCGACATGAAGCCATTTCTCGAATGGTTAAGAATGCCAAGCTCCCGGTAGAAGTGCTGGCAAAAATTACAGGCCATAAAACCATAAGCATTTTAATTAATACCTATTACAACCCCGACATTGAAGAACTAGCCAACCATCTACACAAAGAGGATGACCCCGATATTATCTTGTTTAAAAAGTCTATTTGAGTGCGACAAGCTAGGACGTGCAATAACTAGCAATGAATCACTATATTGATTAAGATTAAATCGTTAAGCCTAGGTTCGCTACCGAAAGTCGGACACCCATCCGATTGGCTTAACTTTTTTATTGGGGTGCTGTGGGAGGTAGCTATGGCTTATATAAGAAATGTTTCCGAATTACCAAAATGGTTTAGTTTGGACAACTATAAATTTGATTTGTCGGCTAACGATATACTTCAATTATTGATGATTAGATTTGTAGCATTTGATTTATTACTGAATGATGATATTGATATTTCATCTGAAGAAGAATTAGAAAATCAAGATTTATTTGAATATATTAATAATTTTAATAAAATTCCAATAGTTTTGGTTAATAAAAGAACTATATTGAAAAGAAGTTATCTTAAATCTGTAGGTAAAGAATATTTATACTATAATTGTTTAGAATATATATTTTCAAAAATCACTAAAGATCCTTTAATTATAAAAAGATGGAATGATGCTGATAGTCAGTCATTTTTGACGCTTAACTACTTATTAAAATGTGCTGTAAATAGGAATATTAGAAAATATGAAATTAACCCTATTCAAACACTTAAGATTGACGATATAGGGAGGATGGTTGCATGCCTTCCAAACAATGTTAGAGATTTTTCATTATACAAGTATAGCGAAGCAATTGAGTATGCTTATAAGGAAGATGAAGAACTCGAGGATGATGAGATTGGTGATGCAAAGAGAGATGCTTGTAGACATTATTTAGCTAAATTAGATGAATATTTCTCTGAGCTACATGATAATGATTTGGAGGTTTATGAGGTATTTTGTTCACAAGATTATCATAGCTACAGTACCGAAGATGAACATCCATATTATGCCCCTCATTATATATCGGTAGATCTAAATGTATCTGACTCTGTTCTGAGAGAGCAGTTTAATGCATGGTTATCAAATACTAGAAAAAAAGCTATTAATTTGACAGCGGAGGATAATTTAAACTCAGATTTTATAATAAATTCAAATGGAGTTAAAATTATTGAAAAAATTAATAAATATAAAGTTATTCCATTTATGGATTTGATGCTTTGGGAGTTAATAACTGGAAACAAAATTAAATTATCTGTTTATGCTCATGCTCTTTTTAATGATGGTAGTGCTGATAGTGAGTATGTTAGAAAGACTATAAGACCATTTGTTCAAAACTTAATAAATGATGATTATCGAATGATGCATGAACTATTTGCTTTAAAGAATATGGAAGATTTTAGCTTATAGAAATATCCGTTTTTAAAAATTTTATGAAACTCCATTCTTTCTTAAGAAATAATAAGAAGCTTCACCTAAGCAATAACGCTTCAAGCATTGCAAAGGTGAATCATGCTACACAAAGAACAATATGCACGAGTTAAACAATTAGCGAGTGCGCCAGCTACTCCTGAAAAAATCTACACAGTAAAGACAGGCGAAAACGCAGGCATGAAACGCAAAGTTAATGCCAAGCCTGAGCGTGTCGGATTATTGCCGGTTAGTGAAAAAACAATCTGGACCTGGGTTAAACAAGGTAAATTTCCTCAGCCTATCCGCATGAGCGGCAATGTCACTGTATGGCGTATGTCAGAAGTGCAGGCATGGATAGAAGAACAAGCCACCATTGCAACGATGGAGGCTTAATCAATGACTCACATCACTAAAAGAATGACCCAATTAGGGAAGGTATCAAGAGGCCTAGACCGCTCACATCCTGAATTTAAACGACAGTGCATTGACAAGCTGGCGCGTCCATTAAGTAAAGCTATCAATAGTGTAATAGATCTTGAAAAAGAACATGAGGAATCCTGCCTGCGTATGGCAGTGGCCAGAGTAATTGCTATTGATGCCATCTCAATGCTGGAAGAGAAGCAGGACGTAAAGGAAATTATTTCTGTCCTGGTTGAATTAATCGAAACGCTAGACGGCGTGGAGAACTAATCATGAATATAAATCATCAAACCCAAGTTTTAGCCCATCTCAAACAAGGTAAAACACTCTCACAAGCTGAGGCCATTCAGAATTTTGACTGCTATCGCCTTAGCGCCGTCATCCAGCGCTTACGTCTTGCCGGCTATGACATTGTGACCCATAACGAGCGCAATAAGTCAGGCATTGGTAGACATGCACGATATGAGCTTATGAAAGAGGTGGCAGCATGAGCCAAATAATAGATTTTAAATCCGAAACTCAAGCCGATAGTCAGCCTATGACTGATGACGAAATGCGGTTAGCCAATATCTACGATGTTGCAGTCGGTTTAATTATTGATATTGAGGAGGGGCGTATTTTCTCAATGGCAGAAATCAAAGAACAAATGATTGAAGTGCTAGAAATCATACAAGAGGAGCTTTGAGCATGAAAAATAAATTAAAGAATATTGCTAACATGCCCAAGTATGGTTATAGTTCTTCTGCTTTGAGCAAAATCTCAAAGTCAACTTTAGCAGGTTGCAAATTCTCACTAGGCGCACACAGTCCGCATCGGGCTTTTTTTGTGCGTAATATCTCTATGCGTTCGCATGTTATGGCGGAGCTGGAGAGGGACACCTTCGGGTGTGCAGGTAACCTAGTGAGCCTGTCTGCTAACCCTTTTCAGCTTTGCCACCATTATTTAGCAGTAATCGGCAAGGCTTCTATTTCACTAGGAGCGCATTCTCATGCCTAAATCTATCTCAAATAAAACAGCTCAAGACTTTTTAGAAAATTCTCAAGTGATTATTGAATCACTGGAAGGTACATTGCTTCGCTTATATGTGAGCTATGACCAGCACGGCATATCTGATGACAAAGCAAAGGCAATGTTTGAAGTATGCGAAACGCTGGCAAGTGCTGCCTTAGAAGATATTGAAAGTGCGAGCGCAAAAACAATACTAGATATATCAATGATTGTTAGCCTTGCTACTGGCATTTTATACACGCTTGAAGAATTGTCACGTTTAGACTTAGCCAAAGGCTATACAGCAGCAGCTATAAACGGCTTGACCTTAGCTTGTAGCTCATTAAATGAATTATTAGAAGTTGCGGTAGATTACACGATGAAAGGGGGTGCAGCATGAATGCAAAAATCACTCTTAACGCTCCCTTAGTGGTCAGTACCGATCCAGTGACAGGCAATATAACTGCATATCATTCAATTGAAGATTTTGTAAAAGGCTGCATTGATGAGCAGAATTTTAAAGTTAAGCCTGAGAGCTATATTTGTTCTAAATTGCCCGATTATAACTGTGAAGAATGCACAGTACTGCCTTATGTGAATCCTGAGCAATTGAGCGAAATTGTAGGCTATGCAGTCAAAGGCATTGCCAAAAAATACGACACGGATCAGACACCACACAAAGAAATTGATTCTAAAGAAGTATCTTTTTTGATAGGCAAAGCTGGAGTATTCGCAAGCAACACAAATAATAAATATATGCCGTATGTTCTAGGTACAGACAATATAGATTTATTTGTGCAACTTGCTAAGGCTGGAGAGGCCGTTGTGCTTCATAAAGATATTGATGCAGCGTATCAGATTATAAACAATGGTATGCCTGAAACAATATTTAGAATGATGGTGGGCTTTAATCTATCTCAACAGAATCAGGATTTATTTGTTCAGGTGAATGATAGTTTTAAAACACTTCCACCAAATCAGATAAAGCAATTTCTTCTTGATAAAAAGCAGCAAATCATAAAATCAATTGAATCTGATTCATCTGTACAACCTCAAGTTGAGGAGATTCCAGTAAATCTGAAGGTAGATAATTCAGGAAGCTGGCAGGCTCCAGTGAGCCTGAGAAATGACACTTTAATTCAATCAAAACCTTATCCTATTAATGAACTTCCTGAAGTTGTCAGAGAGGCAATTTTAGCCACCACTGAATACGTTCAAGCTCCCCTAGCAATGGCAGCTCAATGCGTTTTAGCCAGTATTTCATTTTTAGCACAAGGTAAGGTGAATGCACCTAGAGAAACCAACAGGGAGGGAATGCCTTCCTCTCTATTTTTCTTAACTGAAGGTGGTAGCGGTGGGCGTAAGTCATCATGCCAAAAGTTGGTTGAGCTACCGATCCGGGAGCATGAGCGCCAACAGAATGACGAGTACAAAAAGGTGCTGGACGATTGGAACGCTAGGTCAAAAACAATTGAATCAAAAGAGTTTGCTCAATGGACGTTAGATAATCCAAGACCAACCGATCCGACCAGTATTTTTTCAGACATTACTATCGAAACCTTAACCAAGTTTTATATTAAAGGAATAGTTAAAAATGCTTCGTTAAGTAGTGATGAGGCCGGACAGTTCTTTGATGGTCACACCATGAAAGGCGACACAGCCAAAAGCGCCTTAGGTACATTCACCAAGTTGTTTGATGATGGATATTGCCAGAGAAATCGGGCGTCATCTGATGATAATGGAACAGCCTATGATGTTCGCCTGACCTTCAACCTACTTGGGCAACGAGCGGTACTTGCTAGTGCGCTAAATGACACAACTTTAAGAGGACAAGGCTTTTTACCTCGATTTATTTTAACTGCTCCAGAGAGCATTGCTGGACAAAGAACGCATACGGTTGAGTTTAGACAAAAGCTGAAAAACTCACACAATGACCCTCGATTAACTAAATTTTGGAATCGTTGTAGAGATATTTTAAAAGATGAGTTACCCGTCCTTTTGAATGATTCAGGAGAGGTTTCATACTTCCCTGTGATGCAGCTATCGAATGAAGCAGAGCTACTGGAACTTGAGTTCTACAATGAGTGTGAGATTTTACAAGGTAGCGGAAAACAATTTGAATTTATGCAGCCTTTTGCCAGTCGTGCAAATGAACTTGCCAGACGTTTAGGAGCGGTCTTAGCTTACTTTGAAAACAGGTCTGAAATTGATTTAGAAACCATGCGGGCAGCTTGCGCCGTCATTCGACATTCATTGTCTGAGTGGTTCAGGTATTCGGACATTGAGGTTGCTGATGAGAGTGATTCTGAGAAGCTGATTAAGTACCTCTTAACCAAATGCAAAAAGGAAAAAACCAACCTGTTGCAAAGAACGATAGCAATGAAAGGCGCACCACTTCAAATAAGAAAAGCGAAGGAGTTCGACCCTTGTTTAAACGAGTTAATCGAGTTCAATTATGTTCGACTGGTGACCATTAACCGATCCGCTTACATTGAATTGAATCCGGCATTGCTGAAATAGTTGCGATTTTGCGTTTTTTGGCTGAAACCCTTGTGGTGTAAGGTTCTCCATGTCGCAAATGGTATGCGATTCGTATGCGGAGCATGCGATTTTTACTTGCTCATGTCGCATACATCGCATGTGAATCGCAAGGGTAATGCGATACGGAAAGCCACACAGAGAAAGGCATACAAGGGAAAAACGCAAAATCGCAGATAAATTACAGAGAAATAGAAATAATAGGTGTGAAGAATGGCAAATTTAAATAGAGTGACAGTAATGGGCGTTCTAGGCCGTAACCCTGAAACTAAGAATTTCCCCAACGGTGGCAGCATTACGACATTTAGCGTTGCAACATCCGAGTTCTGGAAGGACAAGGCCACTGGAGAGCGCAGAGAAGCTACAGAATGGCACAGAATCACCACTAACAACCGATTAGCCGAGATTGCGAGTAAGTACCTCAAGAAAGGCGGGAAGGTGTATGTCGAAGGCTCATTGCGTACAAGGAAGTGGAAAGACAATAAAGGAGCGGATCGGGAAGTAACCGAGATTCGAGCCGATGAGCTGCAACTGCTTTAATCAAAAGCTCCCTTAGTTGGGGGGGCTTTTTTATAGGCGGGAAATTGGGTAGCGGATCGGTTGCTAGTAATGGGATGCGCTTAATCAAATCCAGGGGAATGCAATATGATGTTTATCCAGGGCGATCGTGTAGATACTACTGTATTTAAAAAGTCACCAGCAGAGAGATTTATCAACCTTAGAACTCAAAAGAAAGTTAAGGAATTTATTGTCAAACTCCGTGGCTATAAACGCCCAGACTTCAATCGAATAATTCTTGATCTTGGCCGTCTTGGTTGGACCCATGAGAAAATAGCCTTTGTATTACCTGTCTCTGGTGCTTCGACAGTAAGTGAATGGGCGCGTGGTGGCGTTCCTAATTATGAAAATGGCGAGGCATTAATTCAACTATGGCAATCTGAAACTGGCGTTGAACGCGTTCCTCGTGAAGGTGAATGGGGAACTTATCAATATAAGATTGGACAATTAGAACTGCTTTGAATGGGCTATCTATAGTTTAGTCTTACAGATATAAGCGAGCCCTCTAATGAGGGCTCTATTTATTTCTTGATTTGAGGTTGTGGTGGATAAGATGGTTTTGTTGGAATCAACCTGTCACCCTTAATCACTCTTGTTGGTGGTGGTGGAATTGTTTGGTTTTGAACGATCCCGTTTTTGGGATGCAGAACCTATCAATGAACCTACCAAAGAATCTGTCAGTTTAAGTGAGAAGAAAAGCACAACGTTTCAAGTGCTCATTAGAGTGTTTTTAAATTGAGATTTTGATATGGATTTATAGTTTTTTTAAAGAATTTCTAAAAATGACCAAATCTATAGCCCCATTTTGCAGCCAGTTCCTCACTGAGTAATTCTAATAAGAAAAATGACAAAGTGTACATGGAAAGATTTAAGGGGCTAATACGGTAAATAAGAGCTTTTTAGAGATGCTTTTAAAAAGTGTCATTTAATCCATTTGAATACGCCGTACTGGTAAAGATAATTGACGGATGGTGCTGATTACCAGATGAGGTAAAAGACTAAAAATATAGTGTTTTACGGTCTCCCTCGCGCGCGCGCGCGTTTTGTTGAAATATACCCATTTTTTGGGGACTTGGATTGCCTCCTAATAATTTGAAACTTATTAGAGGGGAGGGCTATGGGGGTTTATATTGAGCTTAATAATTTCGAAGTATCCAAAAGGCTAATTTTTCTCAAAGCACAGACTCAATATCAGGCACCTGATTACTCTGCGATAGTGCGAGAGCTTTATGAATACCATGAGATGAGTAGCGAAAAAATTGCTTTCTTACTACCCGTCTCTGGTGCTTCCAGTGTGATTGAATGGACTAAAGGTGGACAGCCAAATTATGAGAACGGTGAAGCCTTAATTGAGCTATGGAAAACTCTTACTGATAAGACGGATCAGGATATCCCAAGAATTAACCACTGGAGTGCATAAGAACATGGGGAATATAAAGACACCTGCTTTTAAGCCATTAGATTGTGATGAGATGGAGAGATCCATCCAGCTATGCAATGGTATTGAATATTTAATTGATGAGTTTCAGAGGGCTTTGTTGCACAAAGATTTGAAATGCAAAGCGCCCCTAATTGAGCCAAATTTAAGGCGTAACTTGGGTAAGTGGTCGACCTAATTCCG
>NZ_JBWYIQ010000024.1:0-47495 GCF_056779795.1 Acinetobacter sp. ANC_7682
CATTGAGATGTGTCATAGTATTCGTCGTTAGAAAACAATTATTGTGACATTATTTCAATGAGTTATCTATTTTTGTCGTGTACAGAGGGAATACATACACTCTATTCTCCTGACTCACCAAATACTGCTCCCCAAGTTTCAATAAGAGCGCATCTATCTTTTGTTCATCTGGGATTGAATCATCTTGAAAAACTTTATCGTAATTACGTTTAATGCCTTTTATAAACATCGTTGACCACCTCATTGCACAATGCGTATTTAAGCAAAACCATCGAAGAACTACTAGTGGATTAAAATTTTGGTTAAATCCATATATTCAAGGCTGAACAACATAAATCCAGTGTCGTTTATATGCTTATACTGCAATACACACACTTTATTCACAAAGCGAAGATAAATTTGAAGGATGTATACATATTCTATATTTACATTCACATAATTCGGACTATGATGAAATGGTATAAAACTCTATTTACATCAAATAAATAGGGTTGCTTTTTAAGATAGGTATAAAACAATTATGAAAAAAATATTATGTGGTGCTTTACTCGCTGTTGCCACCTCATTTAGCTTCGCTGCCGCACCAGTCGATCCTGCATTCAGCAAAGTACAGGAACTGATTCAAGCAAAGAATTACAATGCGGCCTACCAAGAGCTTGAACGCTTATCAAAAGCAGGGAATCCTCAAGCGACTTATAACTTGGCATATCTCACTCAAGCTGGTCAAGGAACCAAACAAGACAACAAAAAAGCAGTACAACTCTATGAACAAGCTGGCACTGCAGGCTATCCTTTAGCCAATTATGTATTGGCGCAAAACTATGCCACTGGCGGCTTGGGTCTGACCAAAAATGAAAAAAAATCTCGTGAATACTTAGATAAAGCTGCAGCTCAAGGTTTTGAAGATGCGATTGTTGAATCTGCTGTTCTACTGTTCTCTGAAGGTAAAGAACAATCTGATAAGCTCGCTTTGCAAAAACTTGATCCTTTAATTAAGAAAGGAAGTTATCCAGCCATTCATGCTCGTGCTTTATACGATATTTCATTAGGCTTCAAAACCAAAACTGAAGCGCCTGTGAAAAAAGGTTTAGCGAGCATTCAAGATTTAGGTAAAAAAGGATACATCCCTGCGCTTATGGCCATTGGTAACATGTTCGTAAACGGAAATATCGTTCCGCAAAACCTACCTGAGGCAAAAAAAATATTTAGTGCTTTAGCAGATGAAAATATTCCTCAAGCCAAAGAAAATCTAGCGATCGTGAACAAACTGATAGCTGAGAATGCAAAAAAACCTGCAGCAAATACGAAAGCTAAATCTTAAGCATTAATTTAAATTTTAAACCGATGCTCAAATACAAAAACCCTATCGCAAGATAGGGTTTTCTTATATGAAAAGGAGATTTATGATTAAATTCTAAGTTTTATTCAATTACCACCATAAAATAATTAATCCAGCAGTCACAATAAATCCAATCACTGTACTCATCAATAAAGGTGTAATTGCACGATCATTGAGCCCATACTCTTGTCCCAACATTCCAAATAATGCAGGTGTAGGTAAAGCTGCAATCAATGTCCCTACATACACGATATCCATCGGTGCTTGAGCAATAAATCGTAGAGTCAAATACATGAGTATTGGAAAAATAAAGTTGGATGATAGAACAATATAAAGACTCTGCTGGTTGACATATTTTAAGGTTAAACCTGCGACGCTCCCGCCAATCACAAATAACGCCAAAGGAGATGCCGTCTGACCAATCATTAAGAAAACTTGATCTATATAATGCGGCAGTTTAATCTGAAAAACCGCGCACAAAATTCCGATTAACACACCAATAAACAATGGATTTTTACATAGGTTTATAAAGTTATTTTTTAATGTATTGAGTAGTGCTTGCTGATTTTGAGCTTGCAATCCCGCAATAAATAAAGCTGCTGGAACAAGAAAAACACTTTCGATAATTACAATTAAAGAAGTAAAAGCAAGCGCAATATGACCAATCAATAGACTTAAAATGGCCGTACCAAGTAGTCCAGTATTAGACATTGACGCTCCAATCGAGAGGATGGCAGCATCACTTAAATTGTTTTTAAAATGCTTTACCAAAATCCCTAAAGCGATTGCAAATACAAAGGCGGTCACCACAATATAACTGTAAAAAAGTTCAGGTTGCCATATCGCATCAAGATCTTTTGATGAAAGCGCTTGTAAAAATAGAGCAGGTAAAGCGACTCGAATGACGAATGTACCGACAATGGAGACTTGCTCTTTGCTAAGTAAATTCAGTTTAACCGAAGCATATCCCGAAAAAAGCAGTAAAAAAATCGGAATAATGACCGATAAAACCATGACTTAGCATCCCTAGCTATTGTATGAGTTAGTCAAATTATCATACAACAGCCGTCATTACCCAAGATGACTTTTTAAGTATACCTTTATGCCTATTTTATCTATCAGCATATGGCTTAAATAATGATTTCACATCATGCGGTTGGCATCGTAAATATTGCGGACTAATTTCGACCTCTGCTTTTAATTGAGCAGCAGCATGCCATGACCATCTAGGATTGAATAGTATTGCCCGTGCGAGCCCGATTGCATCAGCTTTGGCTTGTTGTAAGATATCTTCCGCCTGTTGAGGTTCAGTGATCAGCCCAACAGCAATCACTGGAATGTCTACGTGTTTCTTGATTGCTTCCGCAAATGGAACTTGGTAATTAGGACCAATCTGAATATTTTGATCGACATGTAATCCACCAGATGATGCATGGATATAAACTGCACCAAGTTTTTCTAATGCCTTTGATAACCCAATTGAGTCATCAATATTCCATCCCTTTTCTTGCTCCATCCAGTCTGTTGCAGACAAACGAACACCGATTGGATAGTTGTCTGGAACAGCATTTTTGATCGCCTGAAAAACCTCTAAAGTTAGACGAATGCGATTCTCAAAACTTCCACCATATTCATCTGTTCTTCGATTAGATAAAGGGGACATAAATTGATGTAATAGATAACCATGAGCCGCGTGGACTTCGATGAGATCAAAACCTGCATCTACAGATCTGACTGCTGCAGTTGCAAAGTCATCGATAATTTTTTTGATTTCCTCGATACTTAATTCATGAGGAGCCTGATCATCTGGATTAAATGGTAAATCACTTGCAGATACCGTTTGCCAGCCATGTTCATGATTCGATGAGAATTGACCACGTCCCAACCATGGTTTATCAGTTGAAGCTTTACGTCCCGCGTGCGCTAACTGAATGGCGATTGGCGTTGGAGCAATCGATTTTACCTTATCAATCAATGCTTTTAATTGTGCACGTTGTAAATCATTCCATAACCCTAAATCTGCAAAGCTGATACGACCTACAGCTTGTACCGCAGTTGCTTCAATAATATATAATCCAGCACCCGACAATGCATAACTCGCCCATTGTTGCTCATGCCAAAAACTATGCTCCCCTGCTTCATTCGCAGAATACTGACACATGGGAGCAATAATAATTCTATTTTTGAGTGATAAATTTCCGAATTGAATTGGCTCAAATAATTTTGCCACACTGAATCTCCCTGATTTTAAATTGATTTATTTGTAGCAGTGTACAACGCATTTACGTGATAAATCATCTAAGTTCATTTCATCATTGAATGCTTTAAAAAACATTTTAAAACTTAACCATGAAGGCACTAGATGGATTGTGTATCATATTCTGCTCAAGCGTAATATCTTGTAGTTCACTCGATGCTGCTTGCAATATCCTCATTTAACCCAATATTTTTCTACTCGCCCATTTAACAGAGTTTCCATGCCTGAATTACCTGAAGTTGAAACCACGAAAACCAGCTTGCTCCCTTTGCTGAATCAAAAAGTACTTTCTGTTCAAGTCAATAATTCAAGTCTGAGATGGCCTATACCAAATGATGTAAATCAATTGGTCGGTCAACGACTGATAGGGCTAACACGTCGATCCAAATATATTTTGGCACAATTTGAAAATGTGACCATGTTATGGCACTTGGGAATGTCTGGAAGCTTTCGTTTGAGTGATTCACGTGATGCGTTGAGAAAGCATGATCATTTTATCATTCAATTCGATGATATCCAATTACGCTACCACGATCCTCGTCGTTTTGGTTGCATTTTATGGCTGGATGATCATGCTCAATCCAAACTTTTAGATACGCTTGGACCTGAACCTTTAAGTGAATCTTTCAATGCTGACTATCTAGAGCAGAAATTTAAAAATAAGAGTGTTGCAGTCAAAGTTGCAATTATGGATAACCACATTGTTGTGGGTGTTGGAAATATTTACGCAACTGAAAGTCTGTTTAATTTGGGCATTCATCCTGCACAACCCGCCTCTAGTCTTACACGGTCACAAATTGAAAAATTTGTCATTGAAATCAAACGAATCCTTAAACAAGCAATTGATTTAGGCGGATCTACTTTACGTGATTACACCAATGCCATGGGCGAAAATGGCTACTTTCAACAAACGCTATTGGCTTATGGGCGCGCTGGTGAAATGTGCATCAACTGTGAAACAACTTTAGAAAATATTAAGCTCGGGCAACGTGCTTCTGTTTTTTGCCCTGAGTGTCAACCGCTTAAGCGACCTCAAGCCTCAAAGAATCCTGTATCAAAGGTAAAATCCAAATGAAATCAGCAATTGTTCGGCATATTTTAGTCAAAGATAAAGACCTGTGTATCCAACTTAAACAAAAGCTTAAAGACGGTGCTGATTTTGCTAAAATTGCTAAGCAACACTCAACTTGTCCCTCAGGAAAAAAAGGAGGGGAATTAGGTGAGGTTAAGAAAGGACAATTGGTTGGTCCTATCGATAAGGCAGTTTTTAGTTTGGCTGAACGTGAATTACATGGACCAATTAAGAGTCAATTCGGCTGGCATTTACTCGAAATTAAATTTCGTATGGATTTTTAAACTTCCTGGATTTCCCTCTCCTTTTAGGAGATGAGAAGCATCGCTTCGCAAGAAAGAGCTAAGAATCAATCCCTCCCAGCCTCCCTTTGACAAAGGGGGATTTCGGGCGATTTAAAAAATGATGAGATATAAAAAACGGCGCATTTAGCGCCGTTTTCGTTGTAAAAGCATTAACCTTTACGTTTTAATTCGTCACGAATTTCACGAAGTAATTCGATATCTTCTGGAGTAGCTTCAGGTGCTGGAGCTTCCTCCTCTTGCTTACGACGCATTTTATTCATCAATTTCACTAACCAGAATACCACCCATGCAAGCAGGATAAAGTTGATGAGAATCGTCAAGAAATTACCGTAAGCCAAAACATTTAAACCCGCTTCTTGAGCGGCAGCAAGCGTTGTAAGGTTATTTGGATTATCGCCTAATACAACAAACCAGTTTGAATAATCAACATCACCGCCTAAGATCCAACTGATAATTGGCATGATGACATCTTTAACCATTGAATCGATGATTTTACCAAACGCCCCACCAATGATCACACCGACCGCCAGATCCATTACATTGCCTTTCACGGCAAATTCTTTAAACTCTTTAATAATGCTCATTTTTTCTCCAAAATTTTTCTATGCATTAATGTGACATAATATACATTATTCTTAATGATATTTCCGTCTAAACTCGTTGGTTTTCCACCAAAATCATAAGTATCTCTGTTTAAATAAACAAGATCTTGTCCAAATCAACTACAACAATTCAACAACTTTTATTTCATATCTTAAATGATGTAGTCAAGATATAAAAAAACCGCTCTTTTGAGCGGTTTTTTTATTTAAATCAATTAAGATTTATTACGTTTACGTTCGTTTTCAGTCAACCAACGCTTACGAATACGAATTGATTTAGGTGTAACTTCAACAAGCTCATCATCTTGAATAAATTCAAGTGCTTGTTCTAACGTATATTCAATCGCAGGAACAAGTGTTAATGCATCATCAGTACCTGATGCACGAACGTTTGTTAATTGTTTCGCTTTAGTTGGGTTTACAACCATATCGTCAGAACGAGAGTTAATACCAATAATCATACCTTCGTAAACTTCTAACTGAGGTTTAGCGAATAGACGACCACGGTCTTGTAAACTGAACAATGCATAGCCCAAGCATGTACCTTGAACCATAGAAATCAACACACCGTTTTGACGTTTTGCAACAGAACCTTGTTTCATTGGTCCATAGTGCGAGAAACTTGAGGTCATGATACCAGTACCTGAAGTCATGGTCATGAATTCTGAACGGAAACCAATCAAGCCACGTGAAGGTACAGTTGCTTCAATACGAATACGACCTTTACCGTCGACTTCCATATTGGTCATTTCACCTTTACGGTTACCCATTTGTTCCATTACAGCACCTTGATGCTGTTCTTCTACGTCAAATGTTACGTTTTCGTATGGCTCTTGCATTTCGCCGTCAATCTCTTTCAAGATTACTTGCGGACGAGATACACCCATCTCGAAGCCTTCACGACGCATGTTTTCGATCAATACCGAAAGGTGAAGTTCACCACGGCCCGACACTTTAAAACGGTCAGGACTGTCAGTATCTTCTACACGAAGTGCTACGTTGTGAATTAATTCGCGATCAAGACGTTCACGGATGTTACGTGAGGTCACAAACTTACCTTCTTTACCGGCGAATGGTGAGTTGTTAACTTGGAATGTCATCGATACTGTAGGCTCATCTACAGAAAGCGGTGGCAATGCTTCAACATGTTTAGGATCACAAATCGTGTCAGAGATATGAAGTTCGTCCATACCTGTTACACATACGATGTCACCTGCAGAAGCAGATTCAACGTCGATACGCTCTAAACCATGGTAACCCATGATTTTTAAGATACGACCGTTACGTGTTTTACCATCTTTGTCGATTACCGTTACAGGTGTGTTCAATTTCACTGAACCACGTTGGATACGACCAACACCAATAACACCAACGAAGCTGTTATAGTCAAGTGAAGACACTTGCATTTGGAATGGACCATCAACATCCACTGCTGGCGGCTCAACGATGTCTACGATTGTTTGGAACAACGGAGTCATGTCTTCAGCCAATTCTTCTGGTGAAGGACCTGCTACACCACGAAGACCAGAAGCATAAACCACAGGGAAGTCTAACTGTTCGTCAGTACCACCAAGGTTATCAAATAAATCGAATACTTGATCGATTACCCAGTCAGGACGCGCATTAGGCTTGTCAACTTTGTTGATAATTACGATTGGTTTTAAACCACGTGCGAACGCTTTTTGCGTTACGAAACGAGTTTGTGGCATTGGACCTTCTTGTGAGTCTACCAAAAGAAGTACACAGTCAACCATCGACATTACACGTTCAACTTCACCACCGAAGTCGGCGTGTCCCGGGGTATCCACGATGTTGATACGGTATTCAGTATCAGTACGTTTATCTAACCATTTGATTGCAGTATTTTTTGCAAGAATGGTAATACCACGTTCACTTTCAATAGCGCCTGAATCCATGACACGCTCGATCTCACCCGCGCGTTCACCCAAAGCACCTGATTGTTGTAAAAGTTTGTCGACAAGAGTCGTTTTACCATGGTCGACGTGTGCGATGATGGCAATATTACGGAGAGTTTTAATATCTGACATGTAAATTCGATACGCTTTAAATTTGAGGGCAAATTATACAGAAAAATCCTAAACTTTTATAGTGACTGTTTCTTTACAATTTCATTTTTTTTGACGAATGGTTATGTTTCGGTTTTGTAAACGCATGTAACTCGATTAGAATGTCGGCACTTTCGCTTAATCTAGATGGTATAGACCATGTCTGCTCCCGACCAATCTCAAGAACCGAAACTCGATCTTGTTTATGGTTTAGACGATAAACCAAAACCGTTCATCGCTTTTCTCGCTGCCATTCAGCATTTACTTGCCATTATTGTTCCGATTGTTACTCCTGGTCTATTGATCTGTTTGGCTTTAGGTGTTTCTAAAGAAGATACAAACATGATCCTCTCCATGTCATTGGTGATTTCAGGTATTGCGACATTCTTACAAAGTAAAAAGGTTGGTCCTTTCGGTGCAGGCTTACTAATTGTTCAAGGTACAAGTTTTAACTTTATCGGTCCTATTATTGGGATTGGCTCAGCAATGGTTGCCGCGGGAACTCCAGTTGAAACTGTTATGGGTTCAATTTTTGGTGTCGTGATTGCAGGCTCATTCATTGAAATGGGAGTTTCACGCATATTACCATGGGTGAAAAAACTCATTACTCCACTTGTGACTGGTATTGTTGTACTTCTCATTGGCTTAACCTTGATTAAAGAAGGTTTAATCTCAATGGGTGGTGGTTACCAAGCGATGGGGAATAACACTTTTGCCAATACAGACAATCTCATTATGTCTTGTACTGTTTTGGCATTAATCATTCTCTTAAACCGCTTAAATGTTACATGGGTTAAGAGTAGTGCGATATTAATTGCACTGATCGTAGGTTATGCGCTAGCAGGCTTCATGGGCCATTTAGATTTTTCTGGCTTAGAAAATGCACCTTTGGTTCAAATCCCTACACCAATGCACTTTGGCTTAGACTTCTCTTGGAGTTTATTTATACCAATGGCATTTATTTATCTGGTTACTTCATTAGAAGCGATTGGTGATATCACCGCGACTTCTAAGTTATCTAATCAACCTGTTGATGGTCCGAAATGGATGGAGCGCATTAAAGGTGGTGTACTCGTCAACGGTGCAAACTCCTTACTCGCAGGCTTATTTAATACTTTCCCGAGTTCTGTTTTTGCTCAAAACAACGGAGTAATCCAATTAACTGGTGTCGCTAGTCGCCACGTGGGTATATGGATCGCCGCGCTATTAGTTATTTTGGGTTTACTACCTGCAGTGGCTGCCATCATCCAAGCTGTTCCTCAAGCTGTACTGGGGGGCGCTGTCATGGTGATGTTTGGGGCTGTTGCAGCATCAGGGATTAATATCCTTTCTGGTATTCAGCTTGACCGCCGTGCATTGCTTATTATTGCAATTTCACTTGCTCTTGGTTTAGGTGTTGCTCAAGTTCCACAGATTCTTGAACATATGCCTGAACTCATTCGTAATATATTTAGCTCTGGTGTAGCAACTGGCGGCATTGCAGCCTTGATCTTGAACTTCGTTCTACCTGAAGCAAAGAAATAATTTAGATTGAATCAAAGACTGCCCAGCATTGTCTGGGCTCTTTTATTCTGTGGAGAAATATATGGTTCCTCAAAGTGAAGTTGTTATTCGTCAACATAACTTTCTGAAAGGTCGAATATTATTAGTCAATGCACCAACTGATGACTTAACTACTCAGCTCGATAAAAACATTCAGGCTTCAGTATGGACATGGAATTATAATGACTTTCTATTTTTCCAAAATCAAAATATTCCTGTTCATTTTGGGACGGATATCCCTGAAGCAGAATATGATCAAGTCATTGTTTTTGTGCCTAAAGCCAAAGAGCTTTTGAATTACTTACTACACAGTGTGGTATTAAAACTCGGTCTTGGTGGATCAATTTTTCTTGTGGGTGAAAAGAAAGGTGGCGTTGAACGAGCAGCAAAACAACTCGTTCCATTTGGCAAATGTGTCAAACTAGATAGCGCTCGTCATTGTCAAATGTGGCAATTAATTATCGATCAGACTCCTACGCCTCGAGCTTTAGAAAATTGGGCTCAACAATATACAATTCAAACACCGAATGGCGAATTACAGATTTATGCTTTACCTGGTGTATTTAGTCAAAATAAACTTGATATTGGTACAGCTGTATTTCTCCCCTACCTCAATCGAGTGAGTTCAGGTAAAATCGCTGACTTCGGTTGTGGTGCTGGCATTATCAGTGCATATTTAGCCAAATTGAATCCCAAAAATCGTATTTTTGCGCTTGATGTGGATGCTTTTGCGCTCGCCTCCACCCGCCTAACATTTGAAAAAAATAATTTGTCACCAGAACAGCTCGAAATCAAAGCTGTGACTGGCATTGAAGATGCGCCACTATTTTTACATGCCATCGTCAGTAACCCTCCTTTCCATCAGGGTATATACACTGATTACAATGCGAGTGAGAATCTTTGTAAGACATCACGTCGCCATCTAAAGTCTGGTGGTGAACTTTGGATCGTGGCAAATCGTTTTTTAAACTATCCAACTCTCATTGAGCAAAATTTTGGTCAATGTGAAACTTTGACTGATCAACATGGCTTTAAAGTACTATTTGCAAGTACTCAAAAGAAATCATAAGGAACTTTCGATGAGCGAAACCGGTCAACTTAAGCGAAAGCTTGGAGCACGCCATCTTAATATGATCGCCATTGGTGGTTCTATCGGTACAGGACTATTCCTAGCTTCGGGTGCAACAATTGCCAATGCTGGCCCTGGTGGTGCATTACTTGCCTATTGTTTAATTGGCGTAATGATTTACTTCCTCATGACCAGCTTAGGCGAACTCGCAACACACAATCCAACATCAGGTGCTTTCTTCACCTATGGCACCAAATATGTCGAAGGTGGATTTGGATTCGCACTAGGCTGGAACTATTGGTACAACTGGGCGATAACCGTCGCATTTGAACTTGTTGCAGTTCAATTCATCATGAAATTTTGGTTTCCTGATATCCCAGGTTTCTATTGGAGTGCTATTTTCCTTGCTATCGTTTTTGGTATTAATGCCTTAACAGTCAAAGGTTTTGGTGAGTCAGAGTTCTTTTTCTCACTCATTAAAGTTCTTGCCATAATTGCATTCATCATCATTGGTATTTTCATGATTGCCAAAATCATGATGACACCCAATGTTGCAACTTTCGCAAATTGGTCAAAGGGAGAAGCGCCATTTGTAGGTGGTTTTTCGGCATTAATTGGTGTTGCGATGATCGCAGGATTCTCATTTCAAGGTACTGAAATGGTTGGTGTTGCCGCTGGTGAGTCGAAAGATCCGAAGAAAACCATTCCTATTGCGATTAAACAGATCTTCTGGCGTATTCTCTTATTCTATATCGTTTGTATTTTTATTATCGGTACATTGATTGCATATGATGATCCTCGTCTAATGCAAGCCGCATCAGATGAAAATATTGCATTATCACCTTTTACACTACTCTATGAACAAGCAGGCTTCGCTTTCGCTGCAAGTGTCATGAATGCGGTCATTCTTACGGCTATCCTTTCTGCCGGAAATTCAGGAATGTACTCTTCCACGCGAATGCTGTTTGATATGGCAAAAAATGGCAGTGCACCTAAAGTGTTCTCTAAACTTGATGGTCGCGGTGTTCCAATGAATGCACTTTATGCTACGACAGTAATTGCAGCACTATGCTTCTTGACGACATTTATTGGTGAAGAGGAAGTATTTAATTGGCTTCTAAATATGTCTGGTATGTGTGGCTTTATCGTATGGCTTGGGATTGCAATCTCTCATTACCGATTTAGAAAAGGCTATTTGGCTCAAGGGTATAAGTTAGAAGATCTAGCATATCGTGCAAAGTTCTTCCCTTTTGCACCATGGTTCGCTTTTGTTTTGTGTGCAATCGTGGTGTTAGGTCAAAATTATCAAGCCGTACTAGATGGTGAATGGATTGCCGTTATCTCTACTTATATTGGGATCTTCTTATTCTTAGCAATATGGTTAGTTTATAAGTTTAAGTACAAAACCAAGTTGATTGAATATCAAGATATGGATGTGAAACCGATTCAAGTCGAACAAGACTAATAAAAAAACAGCTCAAATTGAGCTGTTTTTTTATTATTAGATTCTGATCTTATTGTATTTTTAAGGTTAAATTCACTCGACGATTCAATGCTCGACCCTCTTCTGTCGTGTTATCAGCGATTGGCTGATTTGGGCCATAACCTTGAGTCGAAATTTGTTTAGGATCAACATTATATTGCATCACCAATTCATTACGGACAGCATTTGCTCGCTCAAGTGATACTTTTTGATTCGCTGCTATAGACCCTCGATTATCTGTATGCCCATCTACTTGAATTATAAAACTTTTATTCTACGCCAGAATTTTTGAAGCTGCTGTTAAATAAGGTTCATATCGGACATCTATTTGACGGGAATTGTGATTAAAATACAGCGGTAGACCTTGTTTTAATTCAATTAGTATCTTTTGATCCAAGTCTTGTACACTATTAGTTGATTGTATCTTTGTCGTTGCACAAGCTGTCAAAGTTAAAGTAATGCATAGGCTTGCTATTAAACTATATTTCATCTTTATTCTCATTGTGTTGTTGATTATATTTTGTGAAATATATCACATTTATAAAAAATGGGTAAAAAAAACAGCTCCGAAGAGCTGTCTTTTATAATCTAGTAAAGATTATTGAGCTGCTGCTTCAGGTTGAGCAACTACTGTACGGCTACCAGAAATCGTAGCGAATACACGACGGTTCATCGCACGACCTTCTTTAGTTGCGTTGTCAGCAATTGGTTGATCCCAAGCGAAACCTTGAGTCGCTAAACGAGAAGCGTCAATGTTGTATTCGCTTACAAGAGCAGATTTCACAGAGTTAGCACGAGCTAAAGATAAACGTTCGTTCAACGCACGCGGACCAGTATTATCAGTGTGACCTTCAATACGAGCAGTTGCATTTGGATATTCGTTTAATTTTTCAGCTACTTTAGCAATTTCAGGCTTGTACTGATCTTTGATGTTAGACTTGCTCGTATCGAAGAATACGCGAAGTTCCATGTTAAGATCTTCAGTCAACTCTTGTGGAGCTGGTTGAACTGGAGCTGGAGCTGGTTGAACTGGAGCAACTTCTACTACTTCAGCAGCTGGCTTCAAGTGACCGCCTAAAACTACGTTAAGACCAGCAAGTGCTGTGTAGTTCCAGAAATCTTCGTCGATGTTATAAGTTGCACGAGCTTCTGTACGAACAGATAGAGCATCGTTCAAGCGCCAGAAAGCACCCACACCCGCATTACCTAAAGTACCTTCATCATCTTTAAGATTTACACCATCGTATTCATATTTGTAGTGACCAGCACCTAAAAGAACGTATGGCTTAATTTTGCTGTCATAGTTCTTAGTGATTAAATCAGAAGTAACATAGAAGTTACCATTGATTTGAGTTTGCTTGTATTCGCCAACATCAGTACCAGTAATTGTGCCTTCGATATCACCTTTTACTTGGTTATATTCAGCTTCAAAACCTAACCATGGAGTAAGCTCAATACCTAACGCAGCACCAACGAATAAATCGTCTTGTAATTCGATATTACTGTCAGATAAATGATCAGCAGCACCGTTATTATGTTGAGTGTCTTGGAATGTGTAACCCACTAATAGTGGAGTAACAGTTACACCAGCATTAGCAGCAGCGAATGGAGCAGCAACAAGCATAGCAAGTGCGATACGACTCAATTTCATGGATATCCTCCAGAGATAACAATTGTTTTTCAAGCTCAGCCTAAAATAATTATGGCTTCCTGAGATAGGCTTTTTTATACCCCAGTATTTTTTTTAAGCTACTCATGTTGAATCATACAAACACTTAAAGTGAATTCCAAGTGTTTGATTACTTTAATCAAGTAAATTATTGACAAAATTACTTACAATTTCCGTTGTAATTCGGTAATTTTTTACTCAATTTATCAGCATGAATAACTTATCTTTTCATTTTTGGTATATTAACAGCATTCAAAGGTGAGAGTAATCATTTTTTAGCACTTCAGCTTATAATATAACTTCACCAAGATTATCTATAAATTCAAATAATTAACAAATACTAGAAGCTTTAAAATGTATTCCTATTGTAAATCTCTTGCTTTTACCCTTTTAGAACTCATTTTCACGATCGTCATTATTAGTATTCTTGTGATGATAGCACTCCCTCATTATCATGAATTTCGTGAAAATCAAGAAAGGGCGCAAATTCTTAGCACGGTACGGCAGGCCATCAGCCAAGCTAAAGCCAATGCTGTAAGTTACCGAAGCCCTGTGATTATCTGTGCTTCTCAAGATTTAAAATCGTGTACGAACAGTCAATGGCATAAAGGGTTTATCATCTTTCTAGATCAGAATCACAATCAAGAATTCGATCCTCACGAAAAGCTTATTCAAGCAACCTCGACAGATTACCAATATGGTGATTTCAGTTGGAAAGATGGTGTTACCAGCAAGAATACGATCACCTTCCAACCAGACTCTGGTTTACCACGTGGATCAATGGGACATTTTAAATACTGTGCACATTCAAATAAATCAAATCTAATCGTTAGACTTTCAATGATGGGACAGACTCGTCTTGAAGAAACTAAGACATGTGAATGACAACTTATCAGTCACATTTTACACACTATAGCCAATATTAATTGGCCTGATATTACATATACTCAAGCTGTAAAACAAAGCTAAATAAATTGGAGAGAATAATGACTGATATCGTCATCCTTAATGGTGCACGTACAGCAATGGGCGGCTTTCAGGGAAGTTTATCAAGTGTGACTGCACCAGAACTGGGTGCAGTGACCATTAAAGAGGCTATCTCACGCTCGGGTTTGCAGCCAGCAGACATTGAAGAAGTCATTATGGGTTGCGTTTTGCCTGCAGGTTTAAAACAAGGCCCTGCTCGCCAAGCTATGCGCAAAGCTGGACTACCTGACTCGACAGGTGCAGTGACAATCAATAAATTATGTGGGTCAGGCATGAAAGCTGTGATGCAAGCAGCTGATATGATTAAAGCTGGTTCAGCAAATTTTGTGGTTGCAGGCGGTATGGAGTCTATGACCAACGCTCCTTACGTCTTACCTAAAGCACGTGGTGGTTACCGCATGGGTCATGGTGAAATCAAAGATCATATGTTCTTCGATGGTTTAGAAGATGCTGAAACTGGTCGTTTGATGGGCTCATTTGCTCAAGATATGGCCAACACTAAAGGCTATACGCGTGAGCAAATGGATGACTTTGCAATACGTTCATTAAGACGCGCTCAAACTGCGATTACTGAAGGTTACTTCAATGATGAAATCGTTCCTGTGACTGTTTCAACTCGTAAAGGAGATGTCATTGTAGATAAAGATGAGCAACCTTTTAACGCAAACATCGATAAAATCCCAACTCTACGTCCTGCTTTTGCTAAAGATGGTACGATCACTGCTGCCAATGCCAGTTCGATTTCTGATGGTGCTTCAGCCTTGGTTATCAGCTCATCTGAGCAAGCACATGCAAAGGGTTTAAATCCTTTAGCAAAAATTGTGGCATATGCCTCTAATTCACAACATCCCTCTGAGTTTACGATTGCACCAGTCGGTGCAATCCAAAAGGTTCTCGATAAAACAGGTTGGAATGTTGAAGAAGTCAACCTTTGGGAAATCAACGAAGCTTTTGCAATGGTCACGATGTGTCCTATTGACGAGTTCAAACTTGACCCTGAAAAAGTAAATATCAACGGCGGAGCATGTGCTTTAGGACATCCAGTAGGATCTACAGGTTCACGGATTATTTTAACGCTAATCCATGCACTTAAACGCACAGGTGGTAAACGTGGTATTGCTGCGCTTTGTATCGGTGGTGGTGAAGCAACTGCAGTGGCGATTGAGTTAATCTAAAGCGTCTAAAGCCCCTATTTTTCAAAGAGGGGCTTGAGGGAGATTTAAATCATCAATCCTCCCCTAAACCCTCCTTGACTAAAGGAGGGTAAATAAAAAAGCCTCTACTTAGCTAGAGGCTTTTTTATAATCTCAATTCAAAGCATAACTTTGAATTATTAGACTTAAAGAATTTCTTTACGTAGTTGCTCTGGAGATTTCATTGACAATAAGCCTGGTGCAACGTCAAATGCAGTTTTCGCGCCATATTGACCCATTTGATTCATGCGGTAGCATGCACGTGCATAAGCCACAAGTACACTTGCAGTAAACTCAGGATTGCTATCTAATTTCAACGAAAACTCCATTACTTGAGTCTGCTCTGCACTACTATTACCACTGCGAATGACAAATCCACCATGGGGCATACGATTATGCTCGTTACGAAGCGTTTCTTCATCAATGAAGTTCACAGTCGTGTTGTACTCTGCAAAATAGTCTGGCATGGTCACAATCGCCTGCTTTACGGCTTCAGCGTCAGCACCATTTTCAAGCACAACATAACATTCACGAGTATGCTTTTCTTTAGTGGTTAATACAGGACGTGAACCACTACGAACTTTATCAATCGCATCTTGTGATGGAATAGTATATTGAACACCTGCTTTAACACCCGCCACACGGCGAATCGCATCTGAGTGACCTTGACTCAAACCCTTACCCCAGAAAGTATAGGTTTCACCATCTGGTAATAATGCCTCACCAAATAGACGATTAATTGAGAACATGCCTGGATCCCATCCAATCGAAATCATTGCCGTTTTTTTGTTAGCAAGTGCAGGCTCATTCACTGCTTCAAAAAACTCAGGAATACGTGCATGCGTATCAAAACTATCTACTGTGTTGAATTTACTTGCCAATTCAGGTGTTTGTTTTGGAAGATCATCTTTAGATCCACCACATAAGATCAACACATCAATTTTGTCTTGAAGGTCATTTAAGTCATCCATATGAAAAACTTTCGTGTCACTAAAGCAAGGAGACACTGATTCAGGTGCACGGCGTGTAAAAATTCCCACAAGCTCTAAATCTGGGTTCTTTTGAATTGACGTTTCAACGCCACGACCGAGGTTGCCATAACCGACAATACCAATACGAATCAAATTTTGCATAACAACTGCTTCACTATTTAAATGATGGCAAGATCACTAGACTGAGTACTAAACATATACCGCAAAACAGTCTGATTGAATGGAGAAAAACCCGCACCAAAAATGATCAAATGAATACTAACATACTACAATAAACTGCACTTTTTTGGAGCAAATTTATCATTTAAATCAGTGTTAATCGATCAATTGAATCATATAAAAAACCGCTGCACTAAAGGCTTTGTCGCTATATATTTCTGAATGAATTAAAAAATTCTGCTCTAAATAGACATATGATTAAACTTTGACCTTCTATGTGTCATTTTGAATAGCGCTTAGGCTGAACTATGAATACCTAAATCTTGTTTCCATTAAATAAAAAAAGCTGAACCTAAGTTCAGCTTTTTTATCACTTAATAAAATTAAGCACCCGTTTGATAATTTGGTTTTGGTACAGCAGTCGACGCTTGGTAAGGCTGAGTAAAGTCGTTTAAACCTGCCGCTGCTTCTGCAATGTCTTTACCTTCTTTAATCACGAAAGTATCGAAACCAGCACGCTTCATGTAGTTCAACACGTCTTTGAATACATCACCTGTTGCACGAAGTTCGCCTTGGAAGCCTTGGCGACGTAACAATGCGGCAAATGAATACCCACGGCCATCATTAAAACCTGCAAACTCAATAAAAATTGCATCAAGCTGATCAAGTGGGAATTCATTGTTTTCAGGTGAGGCATCTACGGTTAGGTAAAGTGCTTTTTTACCTGAAACATTGGCAAGCTGGTCTAACTGCTCCACCGTTAAAACCACATCACCTTGTGGCAATACGCCATCTTCACCAATCAGTTGATAAGTATTGTCTGCAATCGTGCCATCCTTAGAGAGCACTTGTAGTGCGGTATTAAGCATATGCACGCTCCTTAAATGGTTGAATTCCTACACGACGGTAAGTATCAATGAACTCTTCACCTTCTTGACGTAAATCAAGATAAGTGTTCAAAATTTCTTCCACCACATCTGGTACTTTTTCAGCAGCAAATGATGGTCCTAAGATGTCACCGATTGAGGCATCATGGTCTGCATTACCACCCAATGTAATTTGGTAGAATTCTGCGCCTTTCTTGTCGACACCTAAAATACCAATATTACCCACATGATGATGACCACAGGCATTCATACAACCTGAGATGTTCAAGTCTAATTTACCTAAGTTGTAAATCGTATCTAAATCATCAAAACGGCGTGAAATCGCTTCAGAAATCGGAATAGATTTCGCATTTGCCAACGAACAGAAATCACCACCTGGACAGCAGATAATGTCAGTTAAGAAACCAATGTGCGCGCGAGCCAAGTTATTCTTTTCAAGAATCGTCCAAAGCTCAAATAAATCTTTTTGCGGTACATCGACAAGGGCAATGTTTTGCTCATGCGTGGTACGCAATTCACCAAAAGTGTACTTATCTGCAAGATCAGCAATCAAGTTCATTTCTTCAGTGGTCACGTCACCCGGTGCAACGCCTGCACGTTTCAATGAAATTGTTACGATGCGGTAACCTTTCACTTTGTGTGCATTGGTATTGATGTTAAACCATTGTTTGAATTTCGGATGTGCAGCAAACAGTGCTGAGAAGTCTTCATCTGCATAATCTTGGTACGCAAATGGTGTGAAGTTCTGGTCCATTTTCGCCAGAGTGTCTGCATCAACTTTTAAAGTTTTAATCGTATGTGCAAATTCAGCTTCAACTTTTTCAGCAAAAACCTCAGGTGTTAAAGCTTTTACCAAGATTTTGATACGAGCTTTATATTTGTTATCACGACGACCGTGTAAGTTATACACACGAAGCACTGCTTCTAAGTAAGCAATAAGGTCTTCACGTGGCAACCACTCTTTGATCACAGCACCAATGATCGGTGTACGACCTAAACCACCGCCAACCATGATTTTATAGCCCATTTCACCCGCCTCATTGCGAACGATATACACTCCGATATCATGAAATGCTGTTGCAGCGCGGTCGATTTCAGCAAGTGCAGAAACTGCGATCTTGAACTTACGTGGCAAGAATGCAAATTCTGGATGGAAAGTTGACCACTGACGAATCAATTCGCATGTCGGTCTTGGATCTTCAATTTCACCAGCAACGACACCTGCATATTGGTCTGTTGTTGTATTACGAATACAGTTACCAGATGTTTGAATCGCATGCATTTGAACTGATGCCAACTCTTGCAACATGTCTGGCACATTTTCTAATGCTGGCCAGTTAAATTGAAAGTTTTGACGAGTAGAAACGTGTGCATAACCACGGTCATACGCTTTAGCGAGTTCAGCAATTTTACGAAGCTGTTTAGAGTTCATCAAACCATAAGGTACAGCGACGCGAAGCATCGGCGCATAACGCTGAACATATAATCCATTTTGTAAACGTAATGGACGATATTCATCTTCAGTAAGCTTTCCAGCTAAATAACGTTCCGTTTGATCACGGAATTGTGCAACACGTTCATTGATCAGTTGCTGATCGAAATCAGTATATAAATACATGGCGTACAGCTAGTAGTTTAATTTTAACGAAGCACAGCATAGCTTTTATTCATCTATCAATAAAATGCGTTTTTTACATATTTAATAGCGGTTTTATTGATATGTAATCACTCGAATCACTGATATATAGACAAGCTCTGGATTCCAGCACTTATTCCACATAAAGATTTTATTTAGCTATTCTTAGCACATAAATTCATATAGATAGTAAATTTGTTCTTTATTAAAAATTATCCGATCGTGATGTATGTATTTTCCCAGTACCCTTCTTTAAATTGACCCTCAATCAATTGCACATAACGACCATGCACATGATCAATGGCAATACAATCATCAACGTCCAAAACCCGATCTGTATGCTGTTTTTGCCAATCTTTTCCAAAGAATGATTTTCCACGCTCTTTAGCCGATGCAGTATTTAAAGCTGGTACTAATACATAACGATGTAACTCTCCGAACTCATTAACGTGGTACCCACCTAAATTAATCAACCAGAGTTTCATTTCGTTTTCATTAGGAGCTGCATCTGTAAAATGGATTTGGAATTGCTGCTCATTATATTCCACTCCATTTACCTTCGCCCAAGCATCAATATGTAAGCCTTTCTGCTCACCAAACCAAGCATTTTTGAGTTGAGGATAGACTTCTTCCAGTGATTCCCCAACAGCCAAGACCACATCATGCACTTCAGTATTGGCATGTGCATGACGACCACCGAGCATTACAAGAAATAGGCTTGGCATGGTTGATTTCCTTTGGCTTTGACAAGACCATTAATCATACCTGAATTTGGATTTGCCACTACTGAAAAGAATGGATTGGCTGTGTTACTGATTTTTATACAGGGTTTAAAGATTAACCTGACTAATTCAACGATATTGGATACGTGGTGGCGACATGGATGCCCCCCGTTGAGCAGTATTACAAGAATGTAATATCTGCTCAACAGAAAGCCTTCGGTTACTTTGGGCTTTTCCAAAGTAACGTAAAAGTAAGTCCACGAAATACGTCTTCAAACCTGAATCTCAAATAGATTCACCCTCCAAAATGCCTTACTTTTTTCGGTAAAAGTAACAAAACCATTTTGTATTTCTGATGATACTTCCCTGTATCACAGAAATACAGGCTACATCCATGTCGCCGATCCAAAAATCAAATTTTAGGAAAATGTTTTAGCTTTTCTAGAGCGCATAAAAAAAATCGCATCCAATGGCTTAAATGCTATTTTCTAAATAGCACCTCTCCCCCTTACGAAGCAGTGCTTCTCATTCCAAAGGGAGAGACTTAAAGGGTGAATTACATTTCTACCATTTCCACGCCATCAATGCGTGCAACTGTCATTAAGTCTTTATCACCACGACCTGAAACCGTCGCAATAATAATTTGATCTTTAGACATCGTTGGAGCCAACTTAGTCACATATGCCATCGCATGCGAACTTTCAAGTGCAGGAATAATACCTTCAATCTTAGTTAAGTCACGGAAGCCTTGTAATGCTTCATTGTCATTAATTGGAACATACTCAACACGCTTCATATCTTTTAAGAAGCTATGCTCTGGGCCTACGCCAGGATAGTCCAAACCTGCTGAAATTGAGTGTGTTTCAATAATCTGACCTTGTGCATCCGACATCAGATAAGTACGGTTACCATGCAGCACACCAACATGACCAGCATTTAATGGAGCAGAGTGTTTACCAGTTTCAATACCGTAACCAGCTGCTTCAACACCGTACATTTTCACATCTTGATCATTCAGGAATGGATAGAACAAGCCCATCGCATTTGAACCACCACCGACACACGCCACGAGGGCATCAGGTAAGCGACCGGCTTGTTCCTGAATTTGACGACGTGCTTCACGACCAATGATCGATTGGAAATCACGTACCAATTGAGGATATGGATGTGGACCTGCAACTGTACCAATCACGTAATAAGTAGAATCGACATTTGTTACCCAATCACGCATGGCTTCGTTCATGGCATCTTTTAATGTTTTAGAGCCACTTTCGACAGGAACAACAGTCGCGCCCAATAAACGCATGCGATATACATTCATCGCTTGGCGTTTCACATCATCTGCACCCATGTATACGACACATTCAAGCCCTAATCGCGCTGCGATGGTCGCTGTTGCCACACCATGTTGACCTGCACCAGTCTCAGCAATGATACGTTTTTTGCCTGATAACTTCGCCAGCAAAGCCTGACCAATCGTGTTATTTACTTTATGGGAGCCAGTATGGTTCAAGTCTTCTCGTTTTAAATAGATTTGTGCACCACCCAACTCCTTTGACCATCGCTCAGCATAATAAAGCGGACTTGGACGACCTACATAAAAAGCGAGGTCACGGTCGAATTCTGCCAAAAACTGTTCGTCATTTTTCATTCGGAAATACAGTTGCTCTAGATCTTCTAGTGCAGCCATTAGAGTTTCTGACACAAAACGTCCGCCATGGATACCGAAATGCCCTTTTGCATCAGGGTATTGGGTATAGTCAATCACTTGATCTTGTTGATTAACGGTTTGCTGATCCACGATGGACTCCTTGCATAAAGCGTTCTACGAGTTGTTGGTCTTTTATACCTTTTGCGGACTCTACACCGCCGCTCACATCCACAGCATATGCTTGTGTTGTAAGAATTGCTTGCTCGATATTGTCAGGGTTTAGTCCTCCTGCCAAGATCAATGGAATATTTAATTTTGGAAATATTGTCCAATCAAAGCTGTGGCCTGTTCCGCCCTTTAAATCTGGATGCCATGCATCCAACAACACAGCACTCGCACCAAACTTTTGATATTTATTGATTTCTTCAACGATATCAAGTTCTGGTTTTACTTGAATTGCTTTATACCAGCGGCGACCCACTGCTTGAGCAATTTGTTTGCACTGTTCTGGACTTTCATCGCCATGAAACTGCAAAATATCTAAAGGGACTTTTTTAAGTATGTTTTGGATCTCTTCGGCTGAACTATTAACAAATAATCCAACTGATTGAATATAAGCAGGAATCGCTTGAACCAACAGTGCTGCTTGCTCAACATCTACGTGTCTTGGACTTGGTGGAAAAAACACAAGTCCTATGGCATCCGCACCAGCTTGCACAACAGCTTGGACATCTTCTAATCGGGTAATCCCACATATTTTTGCACGAGTTCGCATCTATTCTAGCTCTAATCCACCCTCATCATAGCCGATCTATCATTTTTGGGCGCTTCATTGTAAAGCAATTTTTTCATCTTGCGTAAAGTTCACTCAGAATATTCGGTGTGAAGATTGTTTAAATGAGAAGCGCTCTTTATACTGCGCTCAAATTGCAACAAGTCAAAGCAATCGCTTTAGGGAAGTTGGTGAAAATCCAACACTGCCCCCGCAACGGTAAAAAATGAAAAGCATTTCTCAATAGATTTCTGATTTTTAGAGATTTACACCACTGCATGTCATATGTGGGAAGGTGGAAATGTAAGTAATCCAGTTACTACATTTGAGTCCGGATACCTGCTTGTTGTGTTCTTCCACTCAATCATTCACGGGGAAGTGAATGTATGGAGCATGTTATGTCTATTCAATTTCAACCAACAGCTTTGGTTGGTGCAATCGCTATTGCGATGGGTTTTTCAACGTCTGTAACAGCAACGACTGAAGCTCAAACTTCTGCAAAATCTTCTTTAAGCACGATTGTGGTTACAGCTTCTCGTAGTGAACAAAATATTGAAAATGTGCCTGCGCGGATTTCAATTATTGAGCCTAAAGTTTTAGATCAATCCCCTATTGTATCTTTACCTCACTTATTAATTAATGATGCATCAATCAATATGGTTCAGACTGGCGGATATGGACAGCAAGCTTCTATTTTTTTACGTGGAACTGAGTCTGACCATACTTTAGTCATGCGTGATGGTGTTCGTTTAAATACACCCTCTCAGGGTTCAGCATCAATTCAATTTATTGACACAACAGACCTGAAGCAAATTGAAGTTCTTAAAGGACCGGCATCTGTACTTTATGGTACTGATGCTATTGGTGGTGTCATACAACTTGTATCTAAAACACCGGTAAAAACAGGTGCATTTGTTACAGGCGAAATTGGTGAAAACAAAACTTATAAATCAATTGTAGGTGCCGACTTTGCTGAAAATGGTTTGTATACACAAATTCGCGGTCAACGTTTAGAATCTGATGGCACTGAAGTATTAAGCAACAGTAATCAAAAATATGCATATGATCAAAAAGGATACAGCGCAAAATTTGGTGTCGACAAAGAAGCTTTTTCTGCATCTTTAGATTACAGCCAAAATGAAGGAAATGGTGCTTACAACTTAAACGGCAATTTAGTTTCACAAGATTTTCAAAATGAAATTGTGAACTTAAAGGGTAAGGTTAAAATCACATCAGATCTTGAATTAAATGCCCGTTTATCACAGTTTAAAGATGATTTAGACCAAATGGACAAGCCTGACTTTGTTCACAATACCTCTAAAGAAACTGAAGTTTATGGAAAATGGCAATTCACACCTTCTCAAAATATTCTAATGGGGGTAACTCATAAAAATATTGAAGCAGATATTTTATCTAAAAGTGATTGGGATCCTATGTACGATGTTGAATATAGTCGTAAAAACAACAGCACAGGCTATTTTGCTCAACATCAATACCAAGCAAATAATATCGATGCGCAATTTGGCATTCGCTTAGAAGATGATGAACGTTTCGGCTCACATACCGTTGGTCAAGGGGCTGTAAGATATCACTTTAGCCCATCTACAAGTATCTATACCAATATTGGTAGCTCATTTAGAGCACCAAGTATGAATGATTTATATGCAAAAAATTGGGGTGGCAACCCAAACCTAAAACCTGAAGAAGGCTTTTCATATGAAGTTGGTTTAGATCAGAAAGTTACAGAAAACTCTTTAATTTCTTTATCTGTATATCGTAATGAAGTAGACAATCTGATTACTTCAAAAAATAGCACCCTCATAAATGTAAATAAGTCTAAATTTACAGGTGGTGAAGTTTCTTATAAATGGAATACAGATGATTTATTCTTAAATGCTTCTTACGCTTATGTGCAAGCAAAAAACTTAGAAACAGATGAAGATTTGCAAAAGCGCCCTCGTCAAAAAGCAACACTATCAGCAGGCTTACAAAATGAGGTTTACGGAATTAGCACTTCTATAGTTGGTAGCTCTAAGTCTAAAAGTTACAGCACTCAATACAATAATCCTGGTTATGCAACCATCGATGTAAATGCTTACTGGAATATAAACCCCAATATTAAACTATTCACTAATATTGAAAATATTGGTGATGTTCAATATGAAACTGAATACTCTAGTGGGAATGGTATTTATTACATCAATGGTGGTCGCCAAGCTTCCGTTGGTGTTACGTTCAAGTACTAATTTCATCAACCTATAGCTAAATACTTTTTGAGGATAATGTCACAGCTGTGGCATTATCCTTTTTAAATTGCGATATCTAAATATTAAGGAAATAACATGGGACACCGTTTAAGTAAAATTTACACACGCACAGGTGACTGCGGAACGACTGGACTAGGCGATGGTTCACGTGTACCTAAAGATGATTTACGTATCGATGCGTTAGGTGATGTCGATGAACTCAATGCGACCATTGGTGTATTACGTTCGTACATTGCTTTAAGTAGCATTGAAGACAAAGCTCAATGGGATAAATCACTCAGTCTGATTCAACATTGGTTATTTGATTTAGGCGGCGAAGTCTGCATTCCTGGATTTAACTTGGTTCAACCAGTATGTATTGAATTTTTAGAAAATGATATTGATCGTATGAACGAAGCATTACCCATGCTAAAAGACTTTATTTTGCCAGCTGGTACATTAGTCTGCAGTTTTGCTCATCAAGCACGTGCTGTCTGCCGTAGAGCTGAACGTAGCGTGATGTCTGTTCATCAACGTGATCAAAATATCCAAGCCACATCATTACAACTTTTGAACCGCTTATCTGATTGGTTATTCGTCGCATCTCGTACCTTACAACGTGCTGAAGGTGGCTCAGAAGTGCTTTGGCAAAAGAATATCAATGAGACAATTGAGCCCTGACCTTAAAAGTGTAAAAAAGGTCTTCATGTTGATTGCCCCATCCACTTAAAATGCTTTTTTGATCAAAATTTTGATTTAAAATCGTCATATTTCATTCATGATTTAGCACTAAAATCACCCTGAAATTTCAGGGTGTTTTATGAAAATAATTGGTCATCGTGGTGCGCGTGGGGAAGCACCTGAAAACACCCTCGGTGGATTTCAATATATTCAAGATATTGGTATCCGCGCTGTAGAATTTGACGTTCGTCAACTCAAAGATAATGCGCTGATCGTGATGCATGATGATGACTTTATTCGTACTACAGGCCAAGCTAAACATTTATACGAATGTGATGAGCAAGATTTAGCGCAGTATAATCATGCCGTAACGTGGTCTGAATGGAATAAAGTCGAAGCTACACCGCTACTCGACCAAACCCTCAAAATTATTCATAATTTTAATCATATTGAAGTTGAGGTCAAAGCTGTTGAATCGATGAAGGCCGCAGAAAAGATTGTCGAAGCCTTAGATCAACAATTAATAGGCTTTGAAGATTCCGCCATTATCACCAGTTTCGATCCTAAAATTCATCAAGCCCTTCAACAGCAAAAATCAAGGTTTAAGCGTGGATTACTGGTTGAAACCGATATAAAGCATGCAGCCATTGATCAAGCTTTGAAATTTGAATGTTGTCAAATTGGTTGGATGAACGAACTTGCTACAAATGAGATCATTGCCTCCACACTTTCCGCAAATTTAAATATTAGTATTTGGACAGTCAATCATATAGATCGTGCTAAACAGCTTAAGGATTTAGGAGTTCAAGGCTTAATTACTGATTATCCCAAGTTAATGATGTCTCACCTATAATACTTTCAAATTCAAAAACTTATTTGATTATTTTTTCTAATTTATTTTTTGGAATTCGTCCAAAGTCGAATTTATACAATGATGTATTCTGTTACGGTTTAAACAATACAACTGTACAATAATGCTAGTGAACACATGTTCGCCCATGTTAGTATTAACGAGTCTAACCTCACAAATTTGTGAGTGGATTTAGTTTTAACCTATTAAAGGTTCTAGGAGTGCTGTTGGAGATGAATGCTCCCCTACCCAAAGCCCCAATCAACTGGATTGCAGTATTTGCATTGGTGTTTTTACCTATTGTCGCCGTTATTGCGATTCCACTTTATGCTTATCATCATGATTTCTCGCTTGCTGCGTGGATCAGTATGTTTGCGCTGTTGGGTCTGAGCAGTCTTGGCATTACCGCAGGTTATCACCGCTTATGGGCACATCGTGCTTATGAAGCGACTGTACCACTCAAAATCATTTTAATGATTATGGGAACCTTTGCTGTACAAAACAGCATTTTGTATTGGGCCTCAGGTCACCGTACCCATCATCGTCATGTTGATGATGTAGAAAAAGATCCCTACTCAATTAACAATGGCTTCTGGTACGCGCACATCGGTTGGATGCTACGCAACTATCCAGCAGCTGAAGCAAATTACAAAAACGCCCCTGATTTATTGGCTGACAAAATTGTCATGTTCCAAGATAAATATTACATCCCTCTCGTGATTGTCGTTCATGCCGCTATTCTTCTTCCTATTGGATGGGCAGTTGGTGATGTCTGGGGAGTGTTATTGTTGGGTGGTTTAATGCGCTTAATTTTAAGCCATCATGTGACTTTCTTTATCAACTCGCTATGCCATATGTGGGGCAAACGTCCGTACACAGATGAAAATACTGCACGTGACAACTTTGTTCTTGCTATTGCGACTTGGGGTGAGGGTTATCATAACTACCATCATATCTTCCAATACGACTATCGCAATGGCGTAAAATGGTGGCAATACGACCCAACTAAATGGTTGATCTGGACGTGTTCAAAACTAGGGCTAGCAAAAAACTTACGACGTATTCCAAGCTTTAATATTAAAAAAGCTGAGCTTGCAATGAAGTTTAAATATGCGCAACAAGATCTCGCTGTCTACGGACATAACGTGAATGATGATATCGTGACAGTTAAAACAAAAATTGCTCAAGAATATGAAGCATTTACGCAAACTCTAAATGATTGGGCGAAGCTTAAAGAGCAAGAAATTAATGCCAAAAAAGCAGCTGTTGCTGAAAAAATTCACCTAATGGATAGTAAACTGAAAGTTGAATTCCAATTGGTTGAACAACGTTTATCTCATCATAGAGAGACATTGAACTTATTGGTTCGTAATTTAAAGAAATCACCAGTATCTGAATAACTCATTCAAGAGACTCTTAGTTACTCCAAAGCTCCGTTGATCGGGGCTTTTTTTATTTTTTCGATACCATTTCCAATGTAGCAGTCACAGTTTTATGTATCGAATTTTGCTATAGTCAAAGTTGTTCATCACATTTTGAAAAATTATATGCAGTTCAATTCTCGCTATAACACACTACCCGCTCGACTGTATCATCATCAACAACCTCTTCCTCTAAAAGGGGCTAAACCTGGTCATTTTAATGAAGCACTTGCAGATGAGTTACTGTGGACTCAAGAAGATAAGATAAACTGGGTAGAAATCTGTAGCGGGCAAAAAACTTTTGCTGAGTTTGAACCTTTGGCGATGGTATACGCGGGTCACCAATTTGGACAATGGGCTGGACAGCTTGGTGACGGTCGCGGTTTACTCATTGCTCAAATCCTAGATCACAATAACAACACGGTCGATTTACATCTTAAAGGTGCTGGCTCTACCCCCTATTCTCGGAGAGGCGATGGTCGTGCAGTGTTACGTTCCGTTATTCGTGAATATTTGGCTGGACACGCCCTCAATGCCCTAGGTGTTCAATCCAGTAATGCGATTGGTTTTGTATCATCAGATCAAGGTGTACAACGAGAAAAACTTGAACGTGGCGCGATGATGTTGCGTACGTGCGAGACACATATTCGCTTGGGTCACTTTGAATGGATTAATCAATTTCAGCCAGATCTACTGCAAGAATTTACGCAAAAGTGCATTGAATGGCACTACCCTGAATGTTTGGAGACAGAACAACCTGTTCTTTCTTTTGCAACTCAAGTCATTCAACGTACTGCGATCATGATCGCCAAGTGGCAACTGATTGGTTTTGCGCACGGGGTCATGAATACTGACAACCTGAATATTACCGGCTCAACTTTAGATTTCGGACCTTATGGTTTTATGGAGCGTTTCCGTCCTAATTGGATCAACAATCATTCTGATTACCAAGGACGCTATACGTATCAGAACCAACCGAGTATCGGGCACTGGAATTTATGGACTTGGTTAAATAGTCTCATTTATCTTTGTCCAGAAAATTATGATCGAGAGCAATGGAAACAAGACTTGTCTTACTGTTTAGAACACTATGAACCAACGTTCCTGGAACACTATAAACTTGGTTTAAGTCAAAAAATGGGATTACCAAGTTTTCATAAAGATAGCTTTGATTGTGGTATGGCTTTTCTACATATTTTACAAACAGAACAACTTGATTACACCCAAAGTTTTATTCGTTTACAGAATAAAGCGTATGAACAAATCAAAGATGATTGCCTTGATCGTATCGCATTTGAGCGGTTTCTTCACCAATATCTCTCAATACGAGAAAATCAAGACACTGACGATCTCGATCAAGCGATGTTAACAGCCAATCCACACTACGTTCTACGAAACCATATGGCACAGAAAGCAATTGAACTTGCTGAACGTGATGATTTCTCTGAAGTTGATCGCTTGTTCAAACTTCTTCAAACACCATACACCAAACAAGAACCTCTTGAACAACCAGAAGACTTAGGCCCTTTAGCTAGTGATGTCCCTGAAATTCAAGTCAGTTGTTCATCATAAGTTATTCACAAACCTCTCTCATTCTGTGGATAATTTAATCATTATCCACAATAACCATTCGTTTTGACTATGCATTTACATCAATTGGCAGCATCACAAGCTTTAAAACTTCCTGAAGTCACTGTCAGTCAACCGTTTGGTGAGGGATGTGATGTTTATAAAATTATGGATAAAGTCTTTTTGCTCGCATTTCATTTACAAGGCAAAGCTGCGATTAATTTAAAAGTCGAACCAGATCATGGACATATGTTAAAAGATATTTATCCTTATATTCGATCTGGATGGCACATGAATAAACGACACTGGGTTTCAATCTATGATGAATCTGAATTGGATGAAGAGCTTATCAAAGATTTGATCTCCAATTCCTATAATCTTGTGGTATCGAAGCTTAAAAAAGCCGAACAAAAGCATATCGCTTTACTCAGAGTCATTTGAATAAAGTTAAAAATTGCTTTTCTATAACAATAATTACGCTAAATTAATAAATAGTAGTAATACGAAAAACTTATTCTATATTTGGGTTATATCATTACAACTCTATGAGTACGATATTCATTATGGATATAGAACAACTTTTTGGATTATCAACTCAGATGATCTTAGAGCTAAAACAAGAAATTATTAATAGTGACATTATCGATTGTGGGGCCGCGTTTGGACTTAGTTAAACAATGTATTTACATCTCATTTGAGCATGGGCTTGGAGTAAGTGGTTTATTATCTTCAAATCTACCAACACAAGCTATGATTCTACTTAGATGACAATTTGAAGCTGTAGTCAGAGCATATTGGTTATTATTTCTTGCAAGTAATCATCAAATATCAAAATTGCAATTTAGTTACACATTTGAAGAGCAATTTGAATCCGACACATGTCCAATGATTTCTGAAATGCTTGATAAGCTTGGTGCTGCAAACTTACCTGCTCAGCCAATAATTCAGACCCTTTGTGATTTCAAAAAATATCATTTGAAGCAACTTAACTCCATAGTACATACTGGAAAACAGTCATTTACTAGAGATGTTATGGGATATGAAGATGAGATGCTGATCACCTTGATGCGCCAATCAAATAACTTAATAACCGTAGCTGCACAGATAATGTTAAAGCACACAGTTCCTGATAAACAAAAATATATTAGTGTTTTGATCGAAAAATATAGATATTGTTTTTATATGGTTGATGATGTTAATCCTATAGTAAAAGCTAGAGTCGAAGCTTACTTTAAATAAAAATACGATAGCCACCTCTAATAAGCTCATATCCTAACAAAGTTACATGAAAGTTGCATATGAAATGGCCAATTGTAGAGACCCTAACCAAAACCAACGCACCAAAAAAAAAGCGAACTTCTAGATTCGCTTTTTTTATCACAAAGAATCAATCTTCAGGATATTCGAAACGATATCCCACCCCATAAACAGCTTGAACCCATTCATGGCGATTACCTGTTTCCGCGGCATCCGAGATTTTACGGCGCAAGTTTTTGATATGGCTATCAATCACACGATCTGCCACTTCAAAACTGTCTGGGTTGATATGATCCAATAATTGCGCACGAGAGTACACCTGACCTACGTGTTCTAAAAATAATTCAAGAAGTCGAAATTCTGTAGGTGTCAAATTCAAAGATTTATTTTGATACCAAATCCGTTGTTGACCTTTATCCATACGGAATAAATTATTTTCTTCTGGTTCTGCTTTACGATCTAAACGTCGCAACACTGCTTGAACACGAGCAACTAACTCTTTAGGGCTAAATGGTTTACACACATAATCATCCGCCCCCATATTCAAACCAAGTACACGATCAATCTCTTCCGTACGTGCTGTCACCATGATAATAGGCAAATCAGACTGCTCACGGACTTTACGGGTGATCGTGAGACCATCCATACGAGGTACCATCAAATCTAAAACCATTAGACTTGGTTTACGTTGTAAAAAGCTATCATAAGCCTCTTGACCATCGTGAAACATACTGACTTCAAAGCCAGCTGCTTCAAGATAATCTCGCACCAATTGAGCAAGTTCTACTTCATCTTCAACCAGCATCACATGTTTCATATGTCACCCTTCTTCAATTTAAAACGATTTCTTTGGAAATGTAAGGATGCAGCGCAATCCACCCAATGGTGAGTGGTCAAACTTCAAGGAGCCCTTCATGCCTTGTGCAATTTTGCACGATAATGCTAGTCCTAATCCAGTTCCGCCAGTACTACGTGTTCTAGAATCATCCGCTCGATAGAAACGCTCACCTAAATGAGCCAATTGCTCATCAGTAAGACCTAATGGGCTATCGTCAACAATCACCGACCAAGTCTTATCGTTTTCGATCGTATGCACATGAATTCTTCCACCGGCTTCCGTATAGCGAATAGTATTACCGAGTAAGTTGACCATAATTTGTTTAAAACGATCTACATCTAATTGTAATTTCGTTCCATGCCCCTCTGCGCTAATCGTGAGATCGGCTTGTTCAAATTTAGGTTTGAAATTTTCAATCTCATTTAACACGACACTCCAAGGGTCAATTTCATTGAAATCAAAATTGAGTTGTTGTGCTTCAGCCTGTGCTAACGCAGCCAAATCTTGTGTTAATTTTTTCAGACTCGAAACTTGTGCCAACATTGAAGCAAAATGTTCAGGCGTTGGTTTACGTATTCCATCTTGCATTGCTTCAATTTGTGCTTGCAAAACAGCCAGCGGCGTTTTTAACTCATGCGAAGTGTCTGCAACCCACTGCTTTCTAGAGTTTTCATGCTGATCTAGAATCACAGCTAACTGATTAATTTCAGTCGAAAGATCGCCAAGCTCATCGTTACGATTTACTTTCACCTGATGCTGAAAATTTCCTTTGGTTAATTCTCGTGTTGCATTTAATAAGCGTTGAATTGGCTTTCTAAAATAAGTTGCTAATAATAAGGCAGCAACCAAACTCGAAATAAATGTCAGAATATATATTAAAAATAAATAACGCTTTTGATTGCTAAAGAAATTAATACTTAAAGCATCATCTTGATCTAAAACAGGTCTTAGCCCGAGATACCCCACAATATTGCCATCAACTGTGATCGGTCGATACGACACCATATTCTCTGATGGTTCACCCAAGATAAACTGTTGTTTTGCATCATATAAGGAAAGTCTAGAACTTAAACCCAAGTGATCAGACATAGATATAAATAGTTTCTTGCCCTGCTGGTATTCAGAAGTTCTCAAACTAGAAAGCTTATTTTCATGTGATTTATCAGAACTGTTCGTGGTTCTTGTCTGATTCTGATTTGAACTTAATGGGAAACGCAATCCTTCAAATGGCTGAAATGCAGAAGGTAAATTTTCTTCTAAGACTTTCAGCTCTTCAGGACTAATAGTTTGCGTTCTTTGTGACTCAATTTCGCTAATTAATGTATGTTCTTTGAAATAACGCTGTTGCAATGCAATATCATATTGGCGACGTAACCACCAACGTGATAGTCGATCATAATCATCGGGTGCAGCTTCACCTTCAATTTGTAAAATCTGAGCTTGAACGGCATTGCCCCAATCTTGATAAACAGAGAATACGCCCGCTAAATTATCGATCAGATGATCAAGCTTTTGCATTTCTACATCAGCTACATATTTGGTGAAGTTTTTTTGCATCGTCCAATGCAGCACACTTAAGCTAACCGTCGTAATGAGCAATGTCGTTAACAGTACTGTAAAAAATAAGCGTAGTGCGATTGGTACGCGACGTATATTCAAATTGAACTCACATTATTTCTTCGTTTTTCAGTATTGTATCTAACACTGATTCAAAAAACTCTCCATTGTTTCTTCATCTTTATTATTTAATCTTTACCTATACCGAATCCAAACAACTTTGGGGATAAACATAATGAAAGCGATGAACAAAATTGTATTGGTGACCACTGGCTTAATCAGTATGGGCGCACTTACAGCATGTCAAACAACAACTCAAGCACCTCAAGAAGTTAAAAAGGGTCACTATGATAAAAAACATCATCATAAAGAACGTTTAACACCTGAACAACGCGAGCTATTCAAACAAGCGCGTGCTGACCGTAAAGCGATGATGCAGCAAATTCGTCAAGCATGCGATGGCAAAGCTGTAGGTCAAACTGTTCAAATCAAAACTAATAAACAAAATATTGATGGTACTTGTCATATCCGTTTCATAGCGGATCGTGCTGATATGAAAAAAATGCATGAGCAAGCACGTGCCCAATTTAAAGCTGAAAAGCCAACTTCGGCCCAAACTAACCGTTCACAAAAAGGTGAACCGCTCACAGATGCCAAACGTGCTGAGCTTGTTCAAAAATTTGATCAACGTTTGATGCAACAGCAAGTTAGTCAAAATGCAAAACTTCAAGCATGCAATGGACAAACTGACGGTAAAAAAGTTCAAATCAAAGTGGGTGAACAGAATATCAACGGTGTATGTAAAGTTTATTTCAAACCAAATCAACCACTCGTTAAACCAGACTTAAAAAAATCCGCATAATCCAATTCAACTCACTACTAAGTGATTGAATATTAAAAAGGCGCATGTTGCGCCTTTTTTTATGTCATAACTTATTACGTTTTTGACTATTCTGTTCACATATAATTCACGAAAAAACTTTATACTCTAAACACTTAGCCAAAATTAATATTTTTTCTTTGACTTTACAGTCACACAGAATATGGCTATAAAACTTGTACCAAGCAATAACTTATTGCACGATGTAATAGAACAAAATAGGTGTCGTAGATGACACGACATTTTTTATTAGGATTATAAATCTGGTTTAACCAGTATTGAGGAACCCGATATGCCACAATACAAAGCGCCCTTACGTGATATGCAATTCGTTTTGCATGAATTATTAAATGCTGAAGAACACTTTTCAAAACTCCCTGCATTCCAAGAAAACGTAAGCCGTGAGTTGGTTGATCAATATTTAGAAGCTGCTGCAGATTTCTGTGAAAATGAATTATCTCCACTCAACCAAGTAGGCGACCGTGAAGGTTGTACTTGGAATGATGGTGTAGTCACTACTCCAACAGGCTTCAAAGAAGCATATAAAAAATACGTAGAATTAGGATTCCCATCTTTAGCTGCTGAAGAACAATATGGTGGTCAAGGCTTACCAAACTCTTTAGGCATTATCATTTCTGAAATGATCGGCTCTTCGAACTGGGCATGGGGTATGTACCCAGGTCTATCTCATGGTGCAGTTCGTACAATTGAACACCATGGTACGGAAGAGCAAAAAAATACTTACTTACCAAAACTGATTTCAGGTGAGTGGACAGGTACCATGTGTTTAACAGAATCTCATGCGGGTTCTGACCTTGGTATTATCCGCACAAAAGCTGAACCTAATGCAGATGGTAGTTTTGCAATTTCAGGTGAGAAAATCTTTATTTCCGCTGGTGAGCATGACATGGCGGACAACATTGTTCACATCGTTCTTGCGCGTTTACCAGGTGCTCCGAAAGGAACTAAAGGGATCTCATTATTCATCGTACCTAAGTTTAACTTAACTGCTGATGGTGAAGTTGGCGAGCGCAACGCTGTTCGTTGTGGTTCGATTGAACATAAAATGGGTATCCATGGTAACGCCACATGTGTGATCAATTTTGATCGCGCAACAGGTTACTTGATTGGCCCTGAAAACCGTGGTCTGAATGCAATGTTCACCTTCATGAACACTGCACGTATTGGTACAGCTGTACAAGGTTTGTCTGCTGCTGAATCATCTTTCCAAGGTGCTTTGGCATATGCGAAAGATCGTTTAGCAATGCGTTCACTTTCTGGTCCTAAAGCGCCTGAAAAAGAAGCAGATCCTATTATTGTGCATCCAGCAGTTCGTAACTTAATCTTAACGCAAAAAGCATTTGCTGAAGGTGGTCGAGCTCTAGTGTATTACCTCGCTCACTATGCTGATATCGTTGAGAAAGGCGCGACTGAAGAAGAACGTAAATTTGCAGATAATATTCTGTCATTATTAACGCCAATTGCTAAAGCATTTTTAACTGAAGTTGGTTATGAAGCTGCAAACAAAGGCGTACAAGTATTTGGTGGTCACGGCTTCATTTCAGAGCATGGTATGGAGCAAATTGTTCGTGATACACGTATTGCTTGCTTATATGAAGGTACCACTGAAATTCAGGCACTTGATTTGTTAGGTCGTAAAGTACTGCAAACTCAAGGTGCGATGTTGAAAGATTTCACCAAAATCATTCATAAATTTGCTGAAGCAAACAAAGATAATGCAGACTTGAAAGAGTTTGTTGAACCTTTGGCTGCGCTCAATAAAGAATGGGGTGATTTAACTATGCAGATCGGTATGCGCGCGATGCAAAACCCTGATGAAGTCGGTGCTGCTGCAGTAGATTACCTATACTTCTCTGGTTATGTAACGCTAGCATTCTTATGGGCTCGCATGGCTCAAGTTGCTCAACAACAACTTGCAGCAGGTTCAACTGAAGTTGACTTCTACAATGCGAAAATCACGACAGCTCGCTTCTACTTCAAGAAGATCCTTCCACGCGTTCGCTCACATGTTGACGTAATTGCAGGTGGATTAGAACCATTAATGACTTTAGATGCTGAACATTTTGCATTCTAATGATCCACATTAAATATGTGTAAAAGAAAAAGGACAGTCATAGATTTGGCCGTCCTTTTTCTTTATAAATAAATTCGAGATATTAACCTTTAGTCGTCTAACAAGTCCTAATATGCTTCGATAGACTGCTAAGAACTAAAGATATTTAAACAAAAAAAAGGTGACCGAAAATGCCAATCTATAATGCGCCTCTTACAGATATGAAGTTCATTTTGAATGATGTATTTCAAGCTGAACAATTTTGGCAATCAAATGAGAATTTAGCTCATGTTGATGCTGCGACAGCTGAAGCTATTTTAGAAGAGATGGCTAAATTCGCTCAAAACGTAACCCTTCCCCTAAATCGCACAGGTGATGAAGAAGGCGCAACTTATAATAATGGATCTGTTACCACACCAGCGGGCTTTAAAGAAGCGTTCCAACAGTATGCAGAAGGTGGTTGGATTGGCTTAGGTGCTGACGAAGAATGGGGCGGTCAAGGCATGCCAAAAATGCTGACTGTGCTTGCAGATGAAATGCTTTTTGCAACCAACCCATCATTTATGCTTTATCCACTTCTTTCTGTGGGTGCGGGTATGGCATTAAATAGCTATGCTTCTCAAGAACAAAAAGAAACTTATCTTCCTAAAATCTATTCAGGTGAATGGTCAGGTACGATGTGTCTCACAGAGCCTCACGCAGGTACTGATTTAGGCATTATTAAAACTAAGGCTGAACGTAATGAAGATGGTACTTACAACATCACGGGTACGAAAATTTTTATTACCGGTGGTGACCATGATTTAGCTGAAAATATTATTCACCTTGTATTAGCAAAAACGCCTGATGCTCCTGCTGGTTCACGCGGTATTTCTCTGTTCATTGTACCTAAATTCTTAGTGAATGAAGATGGTACCTTGGGTGATCGTAACCCTGTAGGCCCTGGTTCTATTGAACACAAAATGGGGATCAAAGCCTCTGCAACATGTGTGATGAACTTTGACGGTGCAAAAGGCTATTTAGTCGGTAAAGAAAACGAAGGTCTTGCTGCAATGTTCGTGATGATGAACTATGAACGTTTGTCCATGGGTATCCAAGGTTTAGGCGCTTCTGAATTTGCTTATCAAAATGCTGCTCAATATGCCACTGATCGTTTACAAGGTCGTAGTGCAACAGGTGTGAAATCTCCGAATAAACCTGCTGATAGTATTCTTGTACACGGTGATGTACGTCGTATGCTCTTAAATGCTCGTGCGAACAATGAAGCTTCACGTGCATTTGCAGTATATGTAGGTCAACAACTTGACATTACAAAGTTCTCGACGGATCCAGAAGCAGTTGCAAAAGCAAATAATCGTGTTGCTTTGCTCACACCAATCGCAAAAGCATATTTAACAGACACTGCTTTCAATGCGACACTAGATGCCCAAATGGTCTTTGGTGGTCACGGCTATATTCGTGAATGGGGTATGGAACAATGTATCCGTGATCTTCGTATCTCACAAATTTATGAAGGAACGAACGGCGTTCAATCACAAGATTTAATTGGTCGTAAAACGATTAAATGTAATGGACAATTCATCGCAGAATATATCGAAGAAATTCGTGACTTTGCAAATGCATTAGATGCGGACTTAAATTACATCAAAGATGCCACTCTTGATGCTGCAACTGAACTTGAATCGATTACACAAGTTGTTCTTGAACGTGCTGCGGAAAATCCTGATTATGCGAATGCTGCTGCGGTTGATTATTTACATGCGGTAGGCTTACTCAGCTTTACCTATATGTTTGCTAAAATTGCTAAAGCTGCGAGTGAAAAATCAGGTGAGTTCTATGAGAACAAATTATCTTTAGTGAACTACTACATCCAACGCGTTTTACCTGAATTAAATACATGTTTAGCTCGCATCAAAGCTAGCTCTGAAATCGTGATGGGATTTAGCGAAGATTACTTCATAAATCAATCATAAGTTTTATCTTAAAAAAGCCTGATTCTTCAGGCTTTTTTTACCTGAAATTTGCTTATTTTCAAAGCAACTCATAATAGTCTTCCCTGCTTAGACATAAGATGAGCATGAATTTTGCATCACTCCAATGAAACCATCAGGTTTTTTCAAAGGAGGAGATGTCATGAGTAAAAAAGATATTAGCGTAGAAAAAATCGAATCCTTATTAGATCGTTTTGGAAATCTAGCAGTTGAGAGCTTCCACTATATTGCGCTCTTTATTATTGGCTGCATGGTAATTTGGTCTGCAGGACATACCGTGATTGATATTCTTACGGTAAAACAATATGCAACGATTGATGACATTCTGTTGTTATTTATCTATTTAGAGCTAGGTGCGATGGTAGGTATTTATTTTAAGACCAATCATATGCCCGTCAGATTTCTAATCTATATCGCCATCACTGCCCTGACACGTCTGTTAATTTCAGATATTCAACATGACCATAAAGCTGATATTGATTTAGTCATTATTACAGGATCAATTTTAATCCTAGCATTCGCTATATTGGTCGTGCGTTTTGCTTCTTGGAATTTTCCATCAGTGATCCGAGATAAACACCAAGATAAACCTTTACCACTTGGAAAAACACCACGCCCTGAAGATGATGAGTTGGCTTAGATAAAGATGGCTTAGACAAATTGGATTAAGCATCTAACGATCATTTGGCATCTGGATATATCGACCATTTTGGTATATCCAATGCATTCCAACTTGTGGTGCAGGAAGACCATAACGACGCCAATCTGAAATCAGCATATACTGACTCATTTCAATAGTACCACCCTGCCCATTTACGAAACTTGACTGCTTGCTAGAATATGTCGTCGTGGTCGGTAAAGACTGTTGATAGATCACTGTAATCCCATTCTGCTGCGGATACGCTGGATAAGGAGGATATGGTCGCTGTAATTGAGGTCTATTCTGAGCAAAACGTGGTTGTTGCAATGGGACTGGCTTACTTAGACGATCTGCATTACCAGTATATATTGGAGTCTGTGTTGGTTTTACAGGTCGAACCTTAGAACCTTGGTAATTAGCCCAACTATCTGCAAAAGTATGACTCGTTATTAAAAGAATCACTGAACCCAATAGAGTCTTAACCAATAATGTATTGTTCATCTCTATTACCTCATTCCAAATTTAAGATTACTTTTATTTTCAAAATTCATTCTAAAGCTTAAATATAGATCAATCATGTAGAAATCTTGAACATTATTTAAAATTTTAAATTTAATACTTTAGACCTTTTATTTATCTGCATGAGTCTGTTTGTAAATCTGCTAGACTAACCATTTTTAACTTTGCGAGATTATCCACCGTGCCTGAAATGAGTTTTGATCGCCTGCACCAATTTTTTTGTAAAGTTCCGAGTGTCCAAGAAAACTTTATCGATTCTTATGGCACTGATGGTGAACATGCATGGTGGTTTAAATTTCAAATCAATATCGACCATGCCTTAGCTTGGCAAACGGTTCAAGAACTTGGTCATGTATTGAATTACATTTCTAAAAATGAACGCCTACCCACTCAGTTTTTACCTGTGTCTCCTCCACCCTATATGAATGGTGAGGCGAAACAATTCTTATCTTGGGTGATTCAGTGTAATCATCCTGATTTTACGCCAGATGTGGTTTGTGATTGGTTAGAAGCACGTTTACCTCAACCTGTTGAGGATGAGTCTAAGTGGAAAATTAAAACTGACATTAAAGAGCTCGATCAGATTGATGATAAGGAACTCGATAAATTAGTTCCACCGAATCCATAAATGAAAAAATCCCTCTTTAGAGGGATTTTTTTTAGAAGGTTGAGAGACCACTCCATTCCATGAATCGATAAATGGCATATTTCATTTTTGAATCTTCTGCATATTCTGAGTAATCAACACTCATTTGCTTACCCTCTAAATTCATCCAAGCAGTATCAAAATACTGTACTGCATCTTTAAAAACTTGCTGATTTGAAGAGCCAATAACACGTAAATCAGTTTCTAAATTATAATTTTTCAAATTACGAGCAGTAAAATTAGCCGACCCCAAAATCAGTTCAACCTGATCTGAACTACGCTTAATAATCATTTTTGAATGGCACTGCTCACCTTGTGTATTACACCAGCGTACGTCTATTCCAGCTTTATAGAGCTCTGTCGCGACAGGACGATTTGGAATACCATTTTTAGTACGTCCAAATGCATCTTTGTTCGGGTCTAGTAATACACGAACTTCAACACCGCGTTGGTGAGCTTCAATTAAGGCTTCAATAATTTTTCGCTCTGATAAATAGAACATTGCCAAATCTATTTTTGCATCAGCACCTTGAGCAGATTCAATCAGTTTCAGCAGTTCATCATATATTGCCTTTTCTGTCAGTACTTGAACTTGCGGCAACTGTTTATCTTCTGGTACATCTCCCACAATAACCATTGGAATATTTGCTTTAGAAAATAAAGCCACTGATTGTTCAGTTTTTAAAATATCGACAGCTGTATGCCCTTCGACCACAAGTGCTACATTAGAATGGCTTGAGCTTCCATCATGCGGGTTCATTGAAGTCACTAGTGTTTTCCATCCCTCGGATGTATCCACTATGATGGTTTTACGATGGTTCGCTTTAAAATTAAAAAGATTTAAATAACTTCGAATGGTAATTTTTTCTTCCCCGAAAGGATTACTTAACCAACCTTTCTCAGCATTATTTCCTAAACTCTGACAACAAAAATACCAAATGCCCGACCACAGTGGATTCGATGCGCGTAATGGTGATAAATCTGTTTCTATGACATCAATTCCTGCTTGTCTGAGTTGTCGATAGTGCTCTGGGATTATTCCACCATAAACTGAATTTATAGGATCAGTGATTAATTTAATTTCAATATTCGGTGTTAGACGCTTTTTTTGAATGAGTGCTTGGGTCAGTTCTTGTGTTAAGGCGCGATGTTGATTTTGAGACTGACCAGTTTCAGGATTGAACAGAAACATATCTAACACAATTGTGGTTTGCGCTTGCTCAATAAGATTGAGAATTTCATCAAAAATCTGATGCTGCTGTCGCTGACCCGCCGTATCTATATAAGTTTGGTCTGCTAGGAATTTCACATTTGCATGCCGTAATTTACCGGAATAATTAAGCCCTTCTGGTAATGGTTTATAAATATGATAAAGCGCTGAGGCTAAATAGCCGATGGTCAGCATACCTAGAATCAGACCAACATAACGTCGGTTTGACCAATTTAATTTTTGGTGAATTCGTTTAAATAGACGCATAACAAAAAACCTAGTCCGATACTTTCAGACTAGGTTTTAATTTACGTTTTTTCAAGCATTAAACTGTTTTTAACACGTTGAATTAAATTAGAACCCGTATTCAACGCCGACGGTAAAATTACGTCCAATTTGTGGAATATTCGACAAAAATGAATTGTGCGAATAAACCTGATCATCCAATAAGTTGTGTGCTTTTAAATAAACGCGATAATCGTTGCGATTGTTTAACTGCCTAGCATAAGACACACCAACATTGACCATGTTATAACCTTGGGTTTCTTTTTCAAAGTCAGCAAATTTATCTTGCGTGAATACATGATAATACTCAGCTAAACCAGACCAACCATCAGCAAAATTGGTTTCCACCTTTGTACCAAGTCGTCCAGCAGGAACACGTGGAGCATTTTCCCCCTCTATCTTGCCTCTTACATAATCACCAAACACACTCACCTTGTAAGTATCATTAATTTGATAGCCTAGCTGAGCCTCAGTTCCATAAAAACGTGCCTTATCCTGCGTATATTTAAGTCCACGTAAATTGCCTTGTTGAGCTACAGTTGCACCATAAATATAGTCATCAAACCAATTGTGATAAACATGAACATGATAATCGAGCTGATCACCTTCATAATGGAGACCTAACTCTAGATTATTTGATGTTTCCTTATCAATATCTGGATTACCTAGCTCATATGTGTTTGTTGCAAAATGAAGACCATCTGCATATAACTCTTGAGCTAGCGGTAAACGTTGTTGATGAGACCCCACTAGAGACAACTTATAATTTGGCGCGAACTCCCAATTAGCTGCAGCTGATCCTGAAACAGCAGTCCCTGAGTAGTTCTTTTGATTGGAATCGACATCAATTTTTTGATGGTCTACACGAGCGCCCAATTCGACATGCACAGGACCAACCTGTTTATGTTCTAGTGCAAATAAACTGTACTTATTGGTTTTTGTATCCGCCATCAGCACATCATGACTATGACCATGATGTTCATGATCGTGATCACTATGATCATGGTCACCATGATCAACTTCATCATGGTCATGTCCCTCAGGCGCATTAAGTTTTATTTTTTGCTGAGATGCTTGTACACCTACAACACCCTCCCAACCTAACAACGGTATATGAACCAACTCTAAACGACCATCATAACCCTTACTTTTAAAGTTACTAATAACTTCATTTTCTTCTAGTTCATCATGCTCGTAATCTGTAAAACTTAAATGAGCTCGCAGCTTTTCAAATCCTTTTAATGGATCATTTAATTCAGTTCGCAAATCATAGCGTTCAGATTTTAAGTCAACCCATGGACCTGCAGCATTTTCGTGTTCATGGTCGTGCGCTGAATTAGGTGGTGGACAATGGAAATGATCTCCATGCAATTCACATCCATGATATTCATGACTATGACCTGGTAATCCATATTTATCTTGTCGATTACTATATGACAGCCCCACAAAACCTCGATCATGGATCCATGAGCCGCCGACATTAACTGTTTGACCTTCTGAGAAAGTATTTTCTACACGTTTAGCACTTTCACGATGAGGCTCTGTCTCACCCTCATGATGATGTTCAGTGAAGTAACCTTTGAAAGGGATATAATCATTGGCTTTATGCTTCGTGCCTTCAACACGAAGTGCAAAATTTTCACCTATAGCTGCTGTTACACCTGCACTCGAAAGTTTTTCATCACTCCCAGAGTTGTAGCGGACGCCCACTTGCCCCTCTAGACCATTAGCTGGCATTTGTGTCGGTATTTTTTGATCAGTCACGTTGACTAAACCACCCACAGTTCCAGCTGCGTACAGTAATGTTGAAGGTCCTCGGATAACTTCCACTTGCTTCGCCAAAATAGGATCAACCGTTACGGCATGGTCAGGAGAAAGTGTTGATACATCAGCAGTTTCAGAAGCATGCTGTAAAACTTTTACACGCGGTCCATCTTGGCCACGAATCACAGGACGACTTGCACCTGTTCCATACTGATTAGAATAAACACCCAACTCATCGGCTAACGCATCACCTATGGTTGTTGGTCTTTCAGATAATTTTTTTTGATCAATCACATGATCTGCTACAGCGAAGTCAGCAGCTGTTTGAACCAAGGGATGTGCGGTAGAAGAAATTGTATCTAATTGAACATTTTTTTGTTTTTGATCAGCATGTGCTGCGGATGCTATCACTGCTAAGACGGAGGCAGTGATGATATTTTTATGAAAGTTCATACGACAAGCTCAAAATTCGAGAATTTACAATTATTGTTATAATATAACATTTCAACCAAACTTCAATCATATTTCATTCATTTCCTCCAAATTAATCTACTTCATATAATTAAACCAATGGGTTACATATCAATGTTAATCTATAAAATTCGGATAGCATTTTTTTGATATATTTCAGCAATGCCCTTTACAATTTCACATGCTGTACTCGCACCAATTTTGCATAAAGCATCGAAAGGAACACTTCCTATTTCTGCTCTAGCAATTGGTTGCATGGTCCCTGACTTATTTCGTCTTTTTACAGACGAACATATCCTAATCTCACATCAATGGAGCGCATTGCTATATCCCAATTTATTGGTGGGAATGGCATTCTGTCTATTGTGGTATGCACTATTAAGACCTACTTTTTTTAGATGGATTGGTATTTACAACCCCTTAAAACTCTCGAACTTTAGATCTGTCTTTCAGTTCTTGGTGCTGATCAATATTTCATTAATCTTGGGTATCAGCAGTCATATCCTTTGGGATGGTTTAACTCATGTTGATTACAGAACCTTTGCTTTTCATGACCTATTAGCTAAGCAAATCAATCTTTTCGGGCAACACTATCCCCTCCATCGAATTTTACAGGTCGGTACCTCTATTATCGTTTTGCCCTTTATTTTATGGTTTGCAAAACAGTATTTTTGTACTTACCGTCAACCATTCAGAGTAACTCGTTCTATCACTATTTTTGCTGTGGTATCCGTGCTAATTTCAATATTAGGTGGATTATTTGGATTTATTCATTTCCACTCTAATTACAATATAGCCATTTTAAATGACCTATATGGTTACATTGGCTTCTCAATTAATTATTTCTTTAGAGGCTTTCTATTGACGTTTGCGATTTGTGCGCTTGTTTTTCAAATCCTAGATCAATTGGAATTATTCGAAGGATCGTCTTAATTTTAAATTTGCATTAAATAATAGGGCTTTCATAATCTTCTCCTTGTGACTGTAGTCTCAAAGAGGCATAATTCACCCTTTGTATAAAGGCGTTACGCTGTTTACGTATACGCTTTCATTAACCCATATAGTTGGATTTTTAACGCTATGATGCGAACTCATTACTGCGGTTCATTAACCGAAGCTCAAATTGATCAAACCGTTACACTTTGCGGATGGGTACACCGTCGCCGTGACCACGGTGGTGTAATTTTCCTTGATATGCGTGACCGTGATGGTCTAGTTCAAGTGGTTATTGATCCTGATACACCAGAAGCTTTCGAAACAGCTGATAAAGCTCGTTCTGAATTTGTATTAAAAATAACTGGTCGCGTTCGCCGTCGTTATGCTGGTACTGAAAATGCCAACATGGTGAGTGGTCAAATCGAAGTATTAGGTAAAGAAATTGAAGTTCTAGCAGCGTCTGAAACTCCACCATTCCCATTAAATGATGATAATACTAATATTTCAGAAGAAATTCGTTTGAAATATCGTTTCTTGGACATTCGTCGTCCAGAAATGTTAGAGCGTTTACGTTTCCGTTCTAAATTAACAAACCTTATTCGTAACTATTTCGAAGAAAACGGATTCTTAGACGTTGAAACACCTATTTTGACACGTGCGACTCCTGAGGGTGCGCGTGACTATTTAGTACCAAGCCGTGTATCAAATGGTAGTTTCTACGCTCTTCCGCAATCACCACAGTTATTTAAACAATTGTTAATGGTGGGTGGTATTGATCGTTATTACCAAATTGCTAAATGTTTCCGTGACGAAGACTTACGTGCTGACCGTCAGCCTGAATTCACACAAATCGACGTTGAAACATCGTTCATGAGTGACGATGACATCATGGATTTAATGGAACGTTTAACAGTTAAGATGTTTAAAGAACTTCTTAATGTTCAATTTGATAAGTTCCCACGTATGACCTATGCAGATGCCATGCGCGACTATGCGTCTGACAAGCCTGACTTACGTATTCCACTTAAACTCGTTGACGTTGCAGATTTAATGCAAGATGTAGAGTTCAAAGTATTCGCAGGTCCTGCTAAAGATCCTAAAGGTCGTATTGTTGCGTTACGTGTTCCGGGTGCAGGTTCACTTCCACGTTCTGCAATTGATGAATACACTAAATTCGTCGGCATCTACGGTGCAAAAGGTTTAGCTTATATTAAAGTCAATGAGCTGGAAAAAGGCATTGAAGGCTTACAATCTCCTATCGTGAAATTCATCGAGCCAATCGTGCTTGATCTATTAAAACGTGTGGGTGCTGAAAATGGCGATATCGTATTCTTCGGTGCAGATAAAGCGAAAGTTGTAAACGATGCAATGGGTGCTTTACGTATCAAAATCGGTCATGACATGAAGATGGCAACTTGCGAGTGGGCACCACTTTGGGTTGTTGATTTCCCAATGTTTGAAGAAACTGATGATGGCAAATGGACCTCTGTTCACCACCCATTCACATTACCAAAATCTAGCGTTGAAGAAGTGAAGAATAACCCAGGTGCTGCATTGTCTGTTGCTTACGATATGGTACTTAACGGTACTGAAATCGGTGGTGGTTCGCTTCGTATTCATAACCTAGAAATGCAAAAAGCAATTTTTGAAGCATTAGGTATTGGTGAAGAAGAGGCAGAAGAGAAATTCAGCTTCTTATTGAACGCTTTACGTTATGGTGCACCTCCACACGGTGGTTTAGCATTCGGTTTAGACCGTCTTGTGATGTTAATGACTGGCGGTTCTTCTATTCGTGATGTGATTGCATTCCCGAAAACGAAAACTGCGGAATGTCCTTTAACACAAGCTCCTGCACCAGTTGAATCAACTCAACTTCGTGATCTTGGTATTCGCTTACGTGAAAAACCAAAAGCTGAATCACAAGAATAACGTTTTGTTGATCTAAATAAAAACCCTGCAACTGCAGGGTTTTTATTTCATTGAGATAAACGCTCAAAAATGGCATAATCTCAGAAAATATTTAAGAGTTCATTCATATGGCTATGCGTCCTGATGTTCGTCGTCATACAATCATTATTATTGTATTTTGCATCGTGCAATGGGCATTTATGCGTTATATCTTGAATGAACAATTATTTAACCTCACCACTTATCAGCGTATCGTGTTCTTTAGTACGAGTAGTTTTATTGCAGCTTTTGGTTCAATCGCCGCACTTATTTATATGGTGATTAAAGGAAATGCGGATAAATAAGCATTGAGCTTACTTCCCTCTTCATTCTTCTCTTACTTAAATTAAGTCAGTATTCATCTGACAAGATTCACCTATTATCAATAAATTATTAATTTTTAAATATAAATTAAATACTTAAGGGTTTAAAATTTTTAATAAAAACTTATGTCGATCATATTGGTGCACTATAGGAATCACAGATTGATCTTTATTGACTATTTTGCCATCTAACAAAGATATCTCTTCTTGCGAAAATAACCCTAAAGTTATTATATTGGAATCATTGGGTTGGCAGAATTGAATATTGGGTATACGACCATCGAATATCAACTTATTATGCATGGCTTGATCATAAATTCGATTCGACATGATTTTATATGGAATATTACAAAACTCACTTATCATTAACTGAATATAAGCCAGCATTGACTCTCGATCACCATAGCTTACTCCTGAACATGAAATCTGCTGCATTCCCATTTGCTCTAAGACTTCTACACCGTATGCATCTTTAATCCAGTCAGCGTTATAAGCCTCATCCTTTAATTTAACCTTTTGTTTTTCCATCCCGACATACAATCCATGTACGATGCCATCAAGTGGTGGAGCTTGGAAAATTACATCCCGAATATCAGATAAAAGAATTTTTTGAGCATTTGGACGAAGTCGAATCGCTTTTTGATACTCAAAGAAACGACCTACATGAGGATAACTCGCATAGTTCAAAGCGATTTCTTTCCAACCTTGCATTGGAATTTTAGCTACAAATTGAAAAAACAGAGTGGCGCAACGTCGTGCCAGCTTATGTTTGAGTAATCCAACATAATCATTACGATAGTGTAGCTTACCCATAGAACTAAATTGGTAATTAATAGTGTAGTGTTGAATATGCTTTAAGTGTTTTCTATATTCTTCTAATTGTTTACGATAAATGATGGCTTTGTTGCATAAAGGTTTGAAAGGCTGAGTTCCCTTAAGCTACTCAAATTTAAGAGACAACTTGGGTATGAGGGCGACCTAATTCTG